>JAIYBS010000231.1 GCA_027488415.1 Planctomycetaceae bacterium
CGGACGGAATCGTCCCGTCCTCAGGGTTCACGAGGCGTGCGAACACGAGCCGGCCGGCCGAGGTCTGCACCGTGTTCGTGACGACGACCTCTGCGGACGAACCCACGAGCGGCGCGCCGTGGTCCACCACGACCATGGTGCCGTCCTCGAGGAATCCGACACCTTGGTGGGGGGCCTCGCCGCGCTTCACGATCGCCAGGCGCAGCTCCTGCCCGGCGGCCTGGCCCGAACGCAGCGCGCCGGCGAGCGCGTTGAGGTTGAGGCACGCGACGCCGTTGATCTGCGCGACCCGCTCGAGCCCGCTGTCGGTGGTCACGATCCGGAAGCGGTCCGCCTTCGCCACCTCGACGAGCGCGCGATCGACGCTGCGGCCCTCGGCGCGGAGCTCCTCGATCTCGAGGTCGACGTACGGGTTCGACTGCAGCCGCTGCAGCACCTCGAGGCCCCGTCGGCCGCGCTCCCGCTTCTGCCGGTCGTCGCTGTCCGCGAGCGCCTGGAGCTCGTCGATCACGAACTGGGCCACGATGACGGGGGCGTCGACGATGCCCGTGCGCCCGAGGTCCTCGAAGCGGCCGTCGACGAGCACGGAGGTGTCGAGGAGCAGCGGCCGTGCGCCGCGCACCTGGCGCGCGAACTCCACGTAGGGGATCACCAGCCGGAAGTCGTCGCGCGTCGTGAGCACGACGGAGATCGACAGGTAGACGAGGATGATGCCGAGCATGACCTTGCCGAGGCCCAGGTACACCGCCGCCGACTCGCGGAGATCCCACGCGTCCGCGACGAGGTCGATCACGCTTCCCACGGCGACCGCGCCGACGAGGCCGAGCATGGTGCCGACGAAGATCGCGACGACCCACGCAAGGCGCTTGTTCGGCGTCAGCGCGTCGACCGTGATCACCAGCAGGCCGAGCGCGACCGCCGCGATCAGCAGCCCCGCGACGGTGCTGAAGTCGAAGTCGAGCGCCCCGGTGCGGTTGCTCGCCACCGTGAGGACGACCACCGAGATCATCACGATCACGAAGAGCGACCGGAGCACCGTCAGCAGGATCCGCTGCGCGCGGGCATCGTCCCTCGCGAGGCGGTTGCGGCGGCCCTGGGCCTCCGGGACCGGGGTGCCGGGCGGCAGGGCCGTGCGATCGTGGTGCTCGGATTCCATCCGGAATCGAGTGTATCGGCGCAGGAACGGCGGCCTCGGGGTGCGCTAGCATGGGAGACCTCGGCAGCGAGGAGGACGGCCGGGTCCCGTCGTCGGTTGGCCCGTGAACCTGGTCAGGGCTTGACCGCAGCAGCCATAAGCGGCGTCGGCCGAGCGCCGGTCCGCCTGGCCGTCCTCCCAGCTGCCGTGTTCATTTTTGCGCGCACGCGCAGGACGAGGTCACCGTGGCAGCAACCACCAGGAAGAAGAAGGACGCCGAGCCCGCGGTCGAGGAGGCCCCGGCGAGCCTGATCCCCGGGCTCGAGCCCGCGGCGCCGAAGGCGTACACCGTGCTCGCGCGCCGCTACCGGTCGCGGACGTTCGACGAGGTCGTCGGGCAGGAGGCGATCTCGCGCACGCTGCAGAACGCGATCGCGCACGGCCGGACCGCGCACGCGTACCTGTTCTGCGGGACGCGCGGCGTCGGCAAGACGAGCATGGCGCGCATCTTCGCGCGCGCGCTGAACGCGAAGGGCCAGTCGCAGGCCGCCGAGATCGGCGACGCGATCATGCGGGGCGAGGACATCGACGTCGTCGAGATCGACGGCGCGTCGAACCGAGGCATCGACGACGCGCGCGACCTGATCGCCGGCGCCGGGATCGCGCCCGCGCGCAGCGCGTTCAAGATCTACATCATCGACGAAGTGCACATGCTGACGGTGCAGGCGTTCAACGCCCTCCTCAAGACGATGGAGGAGCCGCCGGCGCACGTCAAGTTCATCCTGTGCACCACCGAGCCGCACAAGGTGCCGGCGACGATCCAGAGCCGCTGCCAGCGCTTCGACTTCCGGAACATCCCCGCGACGAAGATCGCCGGGCACCTGCGCGACGTGCTCGCGAAGGAGTCGATCGCCGCGGACGAGGCCGCCGTCATGCAGGTCGCGCGCCTCGCGAACGGCTCGATGCGCGACGGCCTGAGCCTCCTCGACCGCCTCGTCGCCGCGTCCGGCGACGGGCGCATCAGCGCGCAGCTGCTCTCCGAGGTGCTCGGCATGCCCGACGGCGCCGCGATCGCGGGCGTCGTCGGCGCGATCGGCTCGGGCGACGCGCGCGCCGCGCTCGAACGGGCCGCCGCGCTGCTCGAGGGCGGCACGAGCATCGAGCAGGCGCTCGAGCTCCTCGCCGACCGCTTCCGCACGCTGATGGTCGCCTCCGTGTGCGGCGAGTCGAGCGAGCTCCTCGAGCTCGCCGAGGAGGCGCGCCGCGAGGCGGTTCGCGACGCCGCGGCGTTCGAGCCGGCGACGCTGGCCCACATGATCGCAGTGGCCGATGCCGTGCTTCGCTCGGTGAAGCAGAGCGCCGTGCCGCGGACGATCTTCGACGCGGCGATCGTGCGGATGGCGCTCGCGGCGCAGTTCGCCCCGTCCTCGGCGCATGCCGACGGCCCGGGCGCGGGGGACTCCCCCGCAAAAAAATCGCTCCGCCCCGCGTGACGGCGGCCGCTGCGACGGCCCACGCGCCGCCGCAGCAGGCTCCCGTCGACGTTGGGGCGCTCTGGAAGCGCATCCTCGAGGTCGCGGAGGTATCGCCCCGCGACCAGGCGATGTTCGACTCGTTCGAGCCCGCGAGCTACGCGGACGGCGTGCTCGTCGTCCGCCGCACGCGCGGCGGCGGCGCCGCGGGCACCGCGATCCTCGAGATGCTGACCTCGGTCGCGTCGCGCGCCGCCGATCGGTCCGTGCGCATCCGCATCGACGCCGACGCGCCGGTGCGGCGGATCGAGGCGGTCGCCGCGCCCTCGGTCGCGCTTCCGGGCCGCGCCCCGAGCCTGCGCGACGACCCGGTGTCCAAGCACCCGCTTGTCAGCGAGGTCTCCGCGCTCTTCGACGCGACGATCGTGCGCATCGAGGCCGCGGGTACGCTGACTCCGTCGGACGCCGCGGCCGCCGCCGTCGGCACGGAGCCCGGAACCCACGGAGACGACGATGTTTGACAAGCTCAAGGACGCGGCCGGCGTCGCCGGCATGCTCAAGGACCTCCCGCGCATGCAGGCGCGCCTGGAGCAGGTGAAGGACGAGCTCGGTCGCCTCCAGTGCGTCGGCCACTCGAAGTGCAGGCACGTGCGGGCGGTCGTGAACGGCCGCATCGAGCTGGTGTCGGTGGAGATCGACCCGTCGGTGCTCGCCCGCGGCGCGGAGGTCGGGCCCGTGCTCCAGGCCGCCACCGTCGACGCCGTCAACGGCGCGATCCATCACGCGCGCCGCGAGGCGGGCCAGCGCCTCGCCGACGCGGCGCGCGAGCTCGGCATCCCGGTGCCCGCGCAGCTCCTCCAGCAACTCTGAACCCGTGGCCAGCGAGCGCCCCACCTCCGCGTATCCCGAGTGCGTCGTCCGGCTCATCGAGGAGTTCGGCCGCCTGCCGGGGATCGGCCGCCGCAGCGCGGAGCGCCTGGCGTTCTTCGTCCTGAAGAGCCCGGAGCCCGAGGCGATGCGGCTCGCAACCGCGATCGCTGACGTGAAGCGCCGCATCCGGCACTGCTCGATCTGCTGGAACCTCACGGACTCCGACCCGTGCCCGATCTGCGCGAGCGCGGGGCGCGACGCGTCCACCGTGCTGGTCGTCGAGCAGCCGAAGGACCTCATCAGCCTCGAGCAGACGGGCATGTACCGAGGCACCTACCACGTGCTGATGGGCCGCATCGACCCGCTCGAGGGCGTCGGCGCCGACAGCCTGACGCTGAAGGACCTCGTGCGGCGCGTGGAGCGTCCCGAGTCCAACGCGCGCGGCGTCGCGGTGCGCGAGGTGATCCTCGGCATGAACCCCGACATGGAGGGCGAGAGCACCGGCCTGCAGGTGGCGGCGGAGATGTCGCGCCGCGGGATCAAGGTCACGCGCCTCGCGCGCGGGCTGCCCGCGGGCGGGCAGATCGAGTACGCGAGCAAGGCGGTCCTCGCCGACGCGATCGCCTGCAGGCAGGAGCTCTGACGTGCGGTTCGAGCACTCGCAGCGCCTCGCGACCGGGCAGCAGATGCGGATGGTGCCGCGCCTCATCCAGTCGATGGAGGTGCTGCAGATGCCGGCCGCCGCGCTGCAGGAGCGCATCGCGCAGGAGCTCGAGCGGAACGTCGCCCTCGAGGCGCGCGAGCCCGGCTTCGAGCTCGACCTCGTGCGCCCCGAGCACGAGCGGCCGATCGGCGAGCGCGACGAGACGGCCGAGGGCTTCGAGCGGCTCGGCGAGATGGAGCGCGCGTACGGCGAGCTGATGGACGCGGAGGGGCCGCGTCCGCGCCGCGGCGACGGCGAGCGCGACGCGAAGATGGACGCGATGGCGAACGCGCCGAGCCGCGGGGAGAACCTCGCCGAGCGGCTGATGCACGACTGGCGCCTCGCGGACGTCGCGCCCGAGCTCCGCGAGCCCGGCGACGCGATCATCGAGTCGCTCGACGCGGACGGGCTGCTCGACGTGCCGCTCGCGGAGGTCCGCTCGTCCCGCGGCGCGCAATGGCCGGACGAGCTCATGGAGCGTGCGCTCCGCGCCGTGCAGGTGTCGCTCGACCCGCCGGGGATCGCGGCGCGCGACGTGCGCGAGAGCCTGCTGCTCCAGGTCGACGCGGCGCTCGCCGAGCGCGACGGCGTCGAGCTGCCGGCGCCGCTGCGGGCGGCGTTCGACGACGCCCGCGTGATCCTCGCGGGCCACTGGATGGACTTCCTCGAGAACCGCCTGCCGCGCATCGAGCAGCGCGCGCACCTGCCGATGGCGCGGATCCTCGCCGCGCGCGACGCGCTGCGCAGGCTGCGGCTCTCGCCGGGCCGCGACCTCGTCGACGAGGGCGCGCAGCCGATCGTGCCGGACGTGGTGGTGGAGTACGACGCCGATCGCGATCGCTACGTGGCGGCGCTCGCCGACGGAAGCCTGCCGGTGCTGCGCGTGAGCCCCGACTACGAGCGCATGGCCCGCGACCGCTCGGTCGACGAGAAGACGCGCGAGTTCGTCGGCGCCAACGTCCGCAGCGCGGAGTGGCTGATCGAGGCGATCCACCATCGCAAGAACACGCTGCTGCGGGTCGCCGAGCAGGTGATCGCGCGGCAGCGCCCCTGGTTCGACGAGGGGCCCGAGGCGCTCCGCCGCCTCGAGATGTCGGAGGTCGCGGAGGCGGTCGGCGTGAGCGTCGGCACCGTGAGCCGCGCCGTGAGCGGCAAGTGGATGCAGACCCCCCGCGGCATGGTCGAGCTTCGCCGGTTCTTCTCCGGCGGCGTGGAGACCGAGGACGGGCAGGGCGCGAGCTGGGAGGCGGTCCGGCAGATGGTGAAGGACGTGGTCGAGGCCGAGGACCGCTCGGCGCCGCTCTCCGACGAGGCGATCGCCGGCCGCCTGAAGGAGCGGGGCGTGACCATCGCCCGGCGCACGGTGGTCAAGTACCGCGAGCAGCTGGGGATTCCCTCCGCCCGGCACCGCAAGAGCCACGGCTGAGCGCGGGCCGCCGCGGGCACGGGGTTACACTGCCGGACCCATGTCCACCGCCGCCCCCACCGCCGCGCGCCCGAAGAAGATCTGGATGGACGGCCAGTTGGTCGATCCCGCGGACGCGAAGGTGTCCGTCTACGACCACGGCCTCCTCTACGGCGACGGCTGCTTCGAGGGTCTCCGCGGCTACAAGGGTCGCATCTTCAAGATGGACTCGCACCTGCGGCGGCTCGAGGAGAGCGCCGAGCGCATCCGGCTGAAGATCCCGTACTCGCGCGCGGACCTCGCCCGCGCGATGAAGGAGACGATGGCCGCCTGCGGGATGGACGACTGCTACATCCGGCTCGTGGTGACCCGCGGCGTCGGCACGCTCGGCCTGCACCCCTTCAAGTGCCCCCGGCCGGGCGTGATCATCGTGGTCGACACCATCCAGCTGTACCCGCACGAGCTGTACCGGGCCGGCATGAAGGTGATCGTCGCCAAGCGGCCGCGGATCCCGACCGAGTGCCTCGACCCCGCGATCAAGAGCCTCAACTACCTCAACAACATCCTCGCCAAGATCGAGGCCATCGATGCCGACGTGCTCGAGGCGATCATGCTGAACACGGCCGGCGAGGTGAGCGAGTGCACCGGCGACAACATCTTCGCCATCAAGGGTGGGCGGATCCACACGCCGCCGACCTCGGCGGGAATCCTGCACGGAATCACCCGGCAGTTCGTGATCGACGACCTCGCGCCGGCGCTCGGGATCCCCGTCGAGGAGCGGCGCATGGTGCTCGATGACCTCTACGGCGCGGACGAGGTGTTCCTCACCGGAACCGCGGCGGAGATCATCGGCGTCAGCGCCATCGGCGACCGAGCCATCGGCTGCGGTCGGATGGGGCCCCTGACCGAGAAGCTCGAGGCCGAGTTCCGCCGTCGGATCATGGCCGGCGCGCCCGAGGATTGACCCGCGGCCGTCCGGCCGAGGAGACGCATGCGCTGCAAGGGTTGCGGCTACTCGCTCTGGAACGTGCCCGGCAGGACCTGCCCGGAGTGCGGCCGCGGCTTCGCGCCGAGCGAGTTCGAGTTCCGCCCGAACACGGTCGAGTTCTGCTGCGCGGGGTGCGGGCAGCAGTACTACGGCACCGATCGCTCCGGTTTGCCCGTGCCGCGCGAGTTCGACTGCGTGCGCTGCGGTGCGCCGTGCGCCCTCGACTCGATGGTCGTTCGGCTCGCGCCGGGTTGCACCGACGAGCAGGCCGAGGTGTTCCGCGTGCCCTGGGAGACGCGCGAGCGCGGCAGGATCCGCGCCTTCCTCGCCACGGTGCGTGACGGGATGACCCGGCCCGCGAGGCTCGGGAAGGCGATCGCGGGCGGGACCGGCGCAGGCGCCGCGTGGGGATTCGTGGTCCTCATGTGCGCGGTCGCGCTGCTGCCGACGGCGATCGCGGTGGACGCGGTGATCGCCTGGGTCGGCTACATGGAGGCGTCGGGCGCCCGTACCGGGGCCTCGTCGTTCCGCACGAGCGTGCTCGAGGTGCTCGGCACCACGGCGCTCGTCACCCTGTGCGCCGCGGCCGGGCTGATCCTCGCGGTGCTCGCCTGCGCGGGGGCGTGCTTCGCGATCCTCCGCCTGCTGCGCGAGCGACCGAGCTGGGGATCGGTCTGGGCGTCGTACGCGTATTCGACCGCGCCGGGCGTGCTGCTCGCGGTGCCGTGCCTCGGGCCGTACTGCGGGTCGACTCCCGTCACGGTGTGGTTCATCGCGTGCGCGATCATCGTGCTGGTGCACGCGACGGCGATCGCCTCGTGGAAGGTGGCGGTGGCGGCGCTTGCGCCGGTCGTGGTCGTGCTCGCGGCTGCGGGGCTCGGGATCACGTTCTTCGTCGCGCCCGCGATGCAGGCGGCGGCCACGGCGGCAGCCGCGGCGGCGCCGCCGGCACCGGCCGTCGGCGAGGGGGCGGTTCCGGAGACCGGCGCCGCGGAGGTCCCCGCGGATGCGGACGGCGGCGCGGATGCCGGCACCGGCGCGGACACCGAGGTGGCTCCATGAACGAAACGCGCGCCGCGTCCACCCGCTGGCTCACCGGAAAGGTGGCGCTGCGGGCCTTCCTCGTGGCGATCGCCGCGGGGATGGGGCTTGGCCTGCTGGTGATCCTCAACGTCGTGACGGACACGCGGTTCCTGTTCACCGCGTTCGCGATCGCGGGCGCCTGCATGCTGACGTTCGTGCAGGCACTGGTTGCCGACCACGGTCGTTTCGAGCGGTGGATGCGCACCGGCATGGTCGCCGCATGGATCGCGGCCGCGGGCCTCATTGCGGCGATCTGGGTCGGCGACGCGATCGGGTGGCGGAACATGGAGATCCCGATGCGGGTCGTCGGCGCCTTCGGCGTCGTGGCCGGCTGGTGCACGTGGGGCGGCGCGACGCTGTTCGCGCGGTCCGGCGGCGCGCTCGCCGCGGCGGTGCGCTGGGCCACGTTCGGCGTCCTGACGTTCGGCGGGTCGTGCGCGCTCCTCGGACTCGCGTCCCCCGGCCTGGCGGAATGGATCGTCAACGACCTGCTCGGCGACCAACTGGTCGCGCGCGTGCTGGCCGCCTCCGTGGTGCTCGTGCTCGGCGGCTCGATCGCGCAGCCGGTGCTGATCCGGCTCTTCAGCACCGACCAGGACGGGTCCACCGGCCGCCTGGGCGACCGGCACGTCGGCGTGCGCGTGCGATGCCCCCGCTGCGCGGCCGACGCGGAGATCGCGGCAAACACCGCGGCGTCGTGCCCCTCGTGCAGGCTGCTGCTTCGGGTGCAGTTCGAGGAGCCCCGCTGCGCCTGCGGATTCCTGATCTACCGGCTCGAGGGCGCCAACTGCCCGGAGTGCGGGCGGGCGGTGCCGGACGAGCTCCGCTGGCGCCCGGACCTCACGCCTTCGCCGGCATCGCCGCCGTCACCGTGAGCGGCACGGCGTCCGCGGGCTTCGACGCGCGGGGCGCCTGCTGGTGCATGGGCTTCGAGCGGAACTCGCTCCAGTCCTTCACCCGCAGGTCCGGCGACTCGGGCCCGTCGTGCACCTTCAAGAGGTCGTAGGCGTTGTCGCGCTGCGCGGGCAGGAAGCCGGCGTCGCGGATCAGTCGGCAGAGCAGGGGCTCGTTGAGGCAGTGCACCGTGCCGGCGCTCGACACGACGTTCTCCTCCATCATCACGCTGCCCATGTCGTTGGCGCCGAAGCGCAGCCCGACCTGGCCGACGTGCGGGCCCATCGTCACCCAGCTGGCGCCGATCGAGTGGACGTTGTCGAGGTAGAGGCGACTCGTCGCCTGCGTGCGCAGGTACTCGGTGGCTCCCGCCATGCGGACGCGGCGGCCGAACTCCGGGTGCGCCTCCTTCGTGCCGCTGCCGTCGAGCCGCGCGACCGCGTCGCCCGGGAACGGCTGCGCGAGGTCGTCGCCGGCGCCCTGGCCCCATTCCTTGGCACGCCCGAGCGGCGTGTTCTCGCGCTGGAACGGCCACGAGATGAACGCCTTGTAGCGACCGCCGCCCTGCGCCGAGAAGTCGGCGACGGCGCGGTCCTGCCAGCGGCGCGTGAGGTCCATGTGGTGGATGCGGTCGGCGTGCCCCTCGATGTGCCCGAACATCATCGTGCTCGAGGTGTTCATGCCGAGCTCGTGCGCGACGTACATCGTGGTGAGCCACGCCTCGGCGGTGCACTTTCCGAGCCCGATCTTCGACCGGACCGCGGGCGCGAAGATCTCGCCGCCGCCGCCCGGGACGCTGTCGAGCCCCGCGGCCTTCAGCTGCGTCATCACGCCGCGCACCTTCTGCTCGTAGGTGTCTCCCGGCGGGCCGAAGAAGTTCACGAACTCGACGAACTCCGGCGGGCTGAACGCATGCACGTGCACCTTCGGGAAGCGGCGCTTGATCTCCCGGAGGAGGTCGAGGTACCAGCCGAGCGGCAGCTCGGGGTTCATGCCGCCCTGCATCAGGATCTGCGTGCCGCCGATGTCGACGAGCTCCTGCACCTTCTGCAGGAGCTGGTCGTAGGTGAGCGTGTACGAGTCGTGGTCGCCCGCGTCGCGCCGGAACGCGCAGAAGGTGCACTTGGCGGTGCAGACGTTCGTGTAGTTGATGTTCCGGTCGATGACGTAGGTGCGGACGTGGTCGCCGTGCACCTCGCGGCAGCGGCGGTCGGCCCACATGCCGAGGTCCTCAAGCGGCATCTCGCGGAGGATGCGGAGGCCCTGCTCGGGGGTCAGTCGCGTCGCGCCGACGGCCACCGACTCCATGAATCGGTCGTCGGAGAGCGGGTCGATCTCGGGATGCAGGGCGGGGGATGCCATGGACCCCGGATTGTAGGTCGCCTGCCGCTCAGACCGTCACGCGTTCCCAGCGGCCGCCGACGAATCGCCCGAGGAACAGGAGCCCCCGGACCGCGAGCTCGATGCACAGGCCGATCCAGATGCCGGCGAGCCCCCAGCCGAGGACGACGCCGCAGAGGTACGCGAGCGGCACGCGCACGAGCACCGTCGAGATCAGCGTCACCCGGAACGTGCCCTTGGCGTCTCCGCAGCCCTTCAGCCCCTGCCGGATGACGAGACCCATCGCGAAGAACACCTGGATGATCCCGCAGATGAAGAGCGTGCGCGGCACCTCGGCAAGGATGACCGGGTCGCGGCTCATGAGGCGGGCGAGCGGCTCGCCGGCCACCATGAACACGATGCCGAGCGCGCCCATGATCGCCATCGCGATCCAGAGGCACGCCCAGATCGCGCGCCGCGCCATCGGCACGCTCCCCGCGCCGAGGTACTGCCCGGCGAGCGCGCCCGCGGCGGTGCCCATCGCGAACCCGGGGAGGAAGCTGAACGACTCCCACCGGACGGTGACCATGTGCGCGCCGAAGAGCCCCTTCACCGGGCCGGCCGCGCCGCCCTGCTGCTCGGCGACGATTCCGATGAACTTCGTCACGCCGATGCTCGTGGTCGCCCACATCGTCGCGCCCTCGAGCATGTTCGGTACGCCGAGCGAGACGATGCGGCGCAGCATCGACCGCTCGGGGCGCAGGTCGGCCGTTCCCACGCGGAAGTCCTTGACGCCGCGCAGCAGCACCCACAGCGTCCACGCGCCGCCGACGGCGTAGCTGATCGCCGTGCCGGCCGAGATGCCCCACACGCCCCACGCGGTCGGGTCGAGCGGGAAGGGGTTCGCGAGCGTGGCCGAGCCGAAGGAGACCGTGACGCCCGAGAGCGCCCACGAGAACAGGACGTTCACGACGTTCACCGCGACCGCGATCGTGCTCGGGCTCGTCGTCTCGCCGGCGCCGTGCAGGGCCATGCCGCCCACGGTCATCACGGACATGAGCGGCATGCTGATCGCGATGATCCGGATGTACTCGGTCGCGTAGCGCAGCGAGTCGTCCGCGAGGCCCATCCATTGCGCGGCGACGGGCCCCGCGAACCAGACCGCGACGCCGCCGATCAGGCCGGCGAAGACGCTCGCGGCGACCGCGGTGCCGCCCGCGACGCGTGCCTCGTCGAGGTCGCCGGAACCCATCGCGCGCGCGATGATCGCCTGCGCGCCGATGCCGAGGCCCATGAGGACGATCGAGGCGACCCAC
>JAIYBS010000140.1 GCA_027488415.1 Planctomycetaceae bacterium
CGAGGGATCCGTCGCCGAAGGCGAGCGCGGCCGCCGCGAGCACGGCCGAGAGCGTGCGCAGCGCGGGCAGGCCGGCCGCGATCACGCCGAGCTGCCACGCCTGCGACCGCAGGCGACGAGGATTCCGCACGCAGGACTCGATGAAGATCCGCTTCCAGCCGGTGCGGAACGCCGGCCAGCTGTCGTACATCGAGACGGTGAGCATGCCGTCGGCGACCGCGGCCTCCTGCGCGATGCGCTGCCTGCGCATGCCGCGCGCGAACGCGAGGTCCTCGAGCAGGTCGTCCTTCACCGCCGCGTGGCCGCCGAACGACTCGTACGCGGCGCGCTCGAAGAGCATGAACTGCCCGTTCGCGAACGCGCGCCGGCGGAGCACGCCGTCGATCCGCCGCATCGGGAACAGCTTGAGCATCATGATCGCGGTCACCGGCTGCACCGTGCGCTCGAACCAGAGCCGCTGCGTCGGCGTGCTCCAGAGGGAGAGCATCCCGAGCCCGCGGCGGCGCATGAAGGTGACCGCCGCGCGGAGGAGCCTGGGGTCGAACCGCGTGTCCGCGTCGGCGAAGAGCACCAGCTCGCCGCGCGCCCGCGCGGCGCCGACGCGCGCCGCGTTGCACTTGCCCGCCCAGTCCGCGGGGCACGAGTCGTTGTCGACGATCACGAGCCGCGGGTCCGCGGCCGCGATCGGCTCGAGCAGCGCGCGCGTCCGATCGGTGCACCGGTCGAGCACGAAGACGAGCTCGAGCGCCGGGTAGTCCGACGCGAGCACGCTCCGCGCGCACTCGGCAGCGACGCGCTCCTCGTTGTGCGCGGGGATCACCACCGTCAGCGGCGGCAGCGGGACGGGCTCGCCCTCGAGTCCCTCCTGCACGAACGGGCTTCGGCGCCACTCGGTCCACGCGCGGAACGCGAAGATGGTCCACGCCACCAGCTCTCCGACGGAGGCTGCGGACAGGACGAGCGCGACGACGAGGACGGTGTGCATGCGCCGGGGGTCGAAGGCTACCCGCAGCCCGCGCGACTCGGGGCGCGCGCGACTAGCATCCTCCGACCTTGGGCGTCTACGTCCAGCTCCTCGTCCGCCGCTACCTGACGACGCGCATCATCCCGCTGATCGCCGTCGCGGCGGTCGCGCTCTGCGTGGCGCTGGTGGTGATCGTCGTGAGCGTCATGAGCGGGTTCCTCGAGAACCTGCGCAACTCGGGCCGCACGCTGATGGGCGACGTGGTCGTCGCGTACCCGGTGCAGGGGATCCCGTACTACGAGGAGCTCATCGCGGACATCGAGCGCCTGCCCGGCGCCGCGGCGGCGACCCCGCTCGTCGACACCTACGGGCTCGTCCGGATGCCCTACCCCGACGGGGCGAACAAGGACGTCGTCACGTCGCAGGTGTGGGCGATCGACCCGGAGAGCTTCGCGCGCGTCACCGAGCTCGACCGCACGATCTGGTGGAAGCCCGCCTCGAGCCCCGCGGAGGCCATGGCGATGGGGTCCGACGACCCGCGCCGCACGCTCACCGGCACCGAGTACGAGAACGCGAAGGCGATGCGCCACGCGGCGACCGGCGCGCCGGGCGCGCTCCTCGGCATGCACGTGAGCGTCGTCAACCAGCGCCAGCGCGACGGCAGCTACCGCCCGCGCGTCGAACGGTGGTGGATGCCGAACCACGAGGTCACGGTCACGCTCGTGCCGATCAGCGAGAAGGGAACGGTCTCCCAGTCGAACAGCCGAGTCTTCCGCGTTGTGAACGAGGTGATGTCGGGCGTGTTCCAGGTGGACAAGAACCGCATCTTCATCCCGCTGAAGGACGGGCAGGAGCTGCTGCGCCTCGACGCGGCGCCGATCGTCGACACCGACGCGGAGCCCGGCCCGGACGGCAGCTACCCGGTCGTCGGGACGTCGCCCGCGCGCTGCACGCAGGTTCTCGTGCGCGCGAAGGACGGCACGACGCCCGCCGAGCTCCGCGACCAGGTCGCGGACGCGTACGAGCAGTTCTGGCTCCGCAAGGCCGCCGACCGCGACGCGCGCGCGAAGCCGCCCTCGCCCGAGTACGTCTCGGTGATGACGTGGGAGCAGCGGCTGCGCGACCTGATCGCGCCGGTCGAGAAGGAGCGGCAGATGATGCGCATCCTCTTCTCGATCACGTACCTGGTGTGCGCGGGCCTGATCCTCGCGATCTTCTGGTCGATCGTCAGCGAGAAGACGCGCGACATCGGCATCCTGCGCGCGGTGGGCGCGAGCCGCTACGGCGTGCTGATGATCTTCCTGCGCTACGGCCTGGTGATCGGCGTGGCGGGCTCGCTGGTCGGCACCGCGCTCGCGTGGCTCGTGATCCGGAACATCAACGACATCCACATGGCCCTCGGCAACGACGCGCCCGCGTGGTCGTGGGTGAGCTTCTTCCTGCTCGCGACCGGCGCCGCGGCGCTCGCCCTGCGGGCCGCCGCGCGGGCGCGCGTGCTCGGCGTCCTGCTGTGGAGCGTCGCGGCCCTCGGCCTCGCGGGCGCCGGCATCGGCCTGATGGTGCACCGCGGGTTCCTGATCTGGGACCCGGCCGTCTACTACTTCGCCACGATCCCGAGCGAGATGGACTGGGGCAACGCGCTCTTCACGTGCATCGGCGCCACGGTCTTCAGCGTGCTCGGCGCCGCGGTGCCGGCCGCGCGCGCCGCGGACATCGACCCCGTGCGCGCGCTCCGCTACGAGTGACGAGATGACCGACCACCCCGCCAACGCCGCCGCCACGGACGACCACGGAGCGCTGCTCCGCGCGGAGGACGTGTTCCGGACCTACCGCATGGGCCGCGTCGAGGTGCCCGTCCTCAAGGGCGCGTCGATCTCGGTGCGCGCGGGCGAGTGGGTGTCGATCCTCGGCTCGAGCGGCAGCGGCAAGAGCACGCTGCTCCACATCCTCGGCGGGCTCGACCGCGCCGACCGCGGGCACGTGGCGTTCCGCGGCGAGGACATCGTCGGCTACTCGCCGAGGCGGCTCGACCGCTACCGCAACGACCACGTCGGGTTCGTGTTCCAGTTCTATCACCTGCTTCCCGAGCTCACGGTCCTCGAGAACACGATGCTCCCCGCCACCGTCGGCGTCGGCATGTTCGAGTGGGCTCGGCGTAAGCACGAGGTCCGCGACCGGGCGCGGGCGCTGCTCGACCGGTTCGGGCTCTCGCACCGCTTCCGCCACCGCCCCGCTGAGCTCTCCGGCGGCGAGCGCCAGCGCGTGGCGATCGCGCGCGCGCTGATGCGCAACCCCGAGGTGCTGCTGGCCGACGAGCCCACCGGCAACCTCGACGCGAAGACCGGCGAGTCGCTGCTCGAGGTCATCGCCGAGCAGCACCGCGCCGGCCTGACGATCGTGATGGTGACGCACGACCAGTGGATCGCCGCGCGCGGCGACCGCACCGTGCACCTCGTCGACGGCCGCGTGGCCTGAGGCCGCGCGGAGCGCGATCAGCATCCCGGGGGCTCAGGGTTCCGGGGGTTCAGGGCGTCCAGCCGCTCAGCAGGATCCCGAGGTCCGACCCGTTCACGAATCCGTCGCCGTTGATGTCGGCGGCGGCGCCGTTGGCGGGCCCCCACGCCGAGAGCAGCGCACCGAGGTCCGCGCCGTTGACTCGGCCGTCGCGGTCGAGGTCGCCCGGCGCGAACGTGCAGCCGACGCG
>JAIYBS010000126.1 GCA_027488415.1 Planctomycetaceae bacterium
CGCGACGCCCGCGCCCGCCGCGGCGAACCCCGCGCCGGCGCCCGCCGGCGACGACGCGCCCGGCTCGTCGCTCGACCAGGCCCGGCTCACGCTCGGCAAGTGGATCGAGACCCAGCAGATCATCTCGAAGGAGCGCAACGACTGGGCGCAGGGCAAGGAGATCCTGCAGGGGCGCATCGAGCTCGTCGGCAAGGAAGTGAGCGTCCTCAAGGAGCGCATCACGCAGTCGGAGTCCGCGGTCGCGGAGTCCGACAAGAAGAAGCAGGAGCTCACCGCGCAGAACGACGCGCTGAAGACCACCGCCGCGCAGCTGAACGACGCCGTCGCTGGCATGGAGGGCCAGATCCGCAAGCTCGCGAAGCAGATGCCCGAGCCGATCGCCACCAAGCTGCAGCCGCTGCTCCCGCGAATGCCGGCCGAGGGCGCGCCCTCCCGCGTCTCGACCGCCGAGCGGTTCCAGAACGTGCTCGGCATCCTGAACGAGCTCAACCGCGCCAACAGCGAGATCACCGTCGCCTACGAGATCCGCACGCTCGCCGACGGCACGTCGAGCGAGGTGCAGGTGATCTACGTCGGCCTCGCGCAGGCCTACTACATCAGCCCGCGCGGCGAGGCCGGCATCGGCCGCCCGTCCGAGGACGGCTGGAAGTGGGCGCCCGCGCCCGAGGCCGCGGCCTCCATCCTGCTCGCGCTCGAGATCATCCAGGGCAAGCACTCGCCCTCCTTCGTCCCCGTTCCGATCGACATCCGATGACCATCAACCGACGCACCATTCGTGCCGCGCTCGCCGCCCTCGCGGTGGCAGGCTCCGCATTCGCCCAGGCCGCCGAGGAGCCGACGGGCGGCGCCCGCACCATCGGCAAGGTCGCCAGCACCGCCGAGGCCGAGCTGAACAAGAGCATCGCCGAGCTCGGCTCCATGCGTGCCCAGATCGCCGCCGAGAAGCTCCCGATGTCCCAGGAGCTGACCGGGCTCGAGGAGAGCGTCATCAACCTCCGCAAGGAGGCCGACCGGGTGCAGCGGCTCGTCGACGCCGGCGCGCTCGAGATCGGCACGATGAAGGCCGAGATCAAGTCCCGCGAGGACGAGCTCGGCTACATCAGCGGCCTGCTCGACGAGTACGTGCGGACCTTCGAGACCAAGATCGGCGTCGGCGAGGTGCAGCTCTTCGCGCAGCCGATCGAGTCGACGAAGCAGGTGATCGAGAACAAGACGCTGACGCCGTCCGAGCGCTTCGGGAAGCAGACGCTGTTCGTCGGCCTCACGCTCAAGCGCCTGTTCGACGTGGTGGGCGGCGCGCGGTTCGTCGGGACCGGCGTCGACATGCTCGGCACGGTGATGCAGGGCCAGTTCGCCGTGATCGGCCCGATCTCGCTGTTCCGCGCGGACGGCGGCGAGGCCGGCGTCGCGGTGCCGCAGGTCGGCTCCGCGAACCCGCTGGTCCGGCCGCTCGAGGGCGACATGTCCTCGCAGGTCGGCGCGCTCATCGCCTCGGGCGAGGGCACGCTTCCCCTGGACCCGTCGCGCGGCGGCGCGCTGAAGGCGCTCGTCGCGAAGACGAGCATCGTGCACATCTTCATCAAGGGCGGCCCGATCATGTGGCCGATGCTGGCCGCGTCCGTGGTCGGCCTCGCGGTCGTGATCGAGCGCGTGATCTTCCTGCTCAACGAGCAGCGCAAGCGCAGCCCGAAGACCGTGAACCGCTTCTTCCAGGAGGTCGCGAAGGGCAACCTGCCCGGCGCGATCGCCATCGCGAACGACTCGAAGGACGCCATCTGCAAGACGATGGGCTTCGCGCTCGAGAACCGCGAGGCATCGCTCAGCCACGCGCTCACCTACGCGGAGACGCGCACGCTCAAGCGCTACCGCCGCGGCATCGCCGTGCTCGACACGGTCATCACGCTCGCGCCGCTCCTCGGCCTGCTCGGCACCGTCACCGGCATGATGGGATCGTTCGCCGTCATCGGCGGCGACCTCAGCTCGCCGGGCGCGATCACGGGCGGCATCGCCGAGGCGCTCATCGCGACCGCGTTCGGCCTCATCATCGCGATCGTGTGCCTCATCCCGTTCAACTACCTGAACAACAGGATCGAGGGCGTCGAGACCGAGCTGCTGGCCGCCGGCGAGCAGCTGAAGCTGCTGATGGAGGGCAAGCCCGTCCAGGCGGCGATCGCCGAGTCGTCGGTGCCCGCGGGGCTCCCCGCGATGGGAGGGGCGTGACATGGCAGGCGGCGGCAGGCGCGGCAAGAAGGGCGCGCGCATCGAGATCATCCCCCTGATCGCCATCATCTTCTTCCTGCTCGCCACCTTTATCATGGTGTCGCTCAGCATGTCGAAGAACCAGGGCGTGCAGGTCGCGCTCCCGGTGTCCTCGAGCGCGCAGAGCCTCGGCGACAACCAGGAGATGGAGAAGGCCGTCACGCTGAGCGTCAACGAGAAGGGCGAGATCTTCTTCAACAAGGACAAGATCCTCGCGACGCAGCTGCCGCTGCGCCTGCAGACGTACAAGCTGACCGCGAAGGACCCGAAGGTCATCATCAACAGCGACGGCGCGGCGGACTTCAAGTTCGTCGTCGCCGTGCTCGACGAGGTCCGGAAGATCGGCATCGCGAAGGTCGGCATCAACACGGACAAGAAGTGAAGTGAGCGCCCTCCGCGTCATTCTCTTCGTCGTCGGCGCACTGGCCCTCCACGTGCTCGTGCTGCTCTTCGGCGGCATCTTCTTCCTCGGGCACGAGCCCGAGCAGGCGAGCAAGCGTGACGTCGAGATCGTCACCGAGAGCGTCGAGAAGGACCGCGAAAAGGAAGCCGAGAAGCAGGAGGAGACGCCCGAGGACGAGCTGGCCGCGAAGGACGACGCGCCGCCCGACCCCGAGCAGGCCATGCAGCAGGCCCCCGACGCGCCCACCGGCGGCGACGATGCCCCGGCGCTCGACGCTGCGAGCCTGAGCGCGATCGAGGCTGCGCTGAGCGGCCAGGGCGCCGCGGCCGGCGGCGACTTCGGCGGCACGGGCGCGTCGCTCGCGTCGGGCGGCCGCATCGGCGGCACCGGCAAGGGCGGCGGCGGCGGGGGCGACGACGAGTTCTCCGGCGCGTTCAGCATGTCGGAGATCGACCAGCGCCCGCGCGCGGTCTTCCAGGTCGCCGGCAACTACCCGACCGAGCTCCGATCCCAGAAGATCGAGGGCGTGGTCAGCCTGATCTTCATCGTCGACGAGACCGGGCGCGTGGTGAACCCCCGCGTCGAGAAGTCGTCCCACCGTGAGTTCGAGACGCCCGCGCTCGAGGCACTGCGCCAGTGGAAGTTCGAGCCCGCGATCAAGGCGGGCAAGCGCGTCAGCTGCCGCATGCGCGTCCCGATCCGATTCCAGCCGAGGTAACCGTGAACCCGCTCCCCATGATCCGTACCGGCATCGCCGCCTTCGCCGTCCTTGCCCTTGCCCATCCGGCCGCCGCCCTCGCGGGCGCCGACGACACCATGCCGACGCCGTCCATGACGGTCGCGCCGCCGGACCTCGAGCTGATCTGGCAGGACCCCGGGTTCCGCAAGTCGTTCATCGGCGGCTACGGCATCAGCCCCGAGGTCGAGCCGCGCATCTCGAACGACGACCTCGCGCTCCTCGAGCTCGTTCGGCAGCTCATGCCCGAGGAGCTGCCCGCGGCGGAGAGCCTGCTCCGCGACTCGGCGACCCCCGAGGCATCCGCCGTCCTCGACATGACGCTCGGCGGCGTGCAGTTCCAGCAGGAGAAGCTCGACGAGGCGCTCGCGAACTACCGCGTGGCCGTCAGCAAGTTCCCGAGCTTCCGCCGCGCCTACCGCAGCATCGGCCTGATCTGCACCCGCCAGAACAAGTACGACGAGGCGATCGCCGGCTTCAACAAGATGATCGAGCTCGGCAGCGCCGACGCGTACGCGTACGGCCTGCTCGGCTTCTGCCACACGCAGAAGCAGGACTACCAGCCCGCGGAGGCCGCGTACCGCAACGCGCTGCTGCTGCAGCCCGACAACGTCGAGTGGCGCCTCGGCCTCACGCGCAGCGTGTTCAAGCAGGGCAAGTACGAGGACGCGGCGAGCCTGCTCGACGTGCTCGTCGCGTCGTACCCCGACAAGCCCGACTTCTGGCTCCTCCAGGCGCACACCTTCCTCGGCCTCAAGCAGTCGATGAAGGCGGCGGAGAACCTCGAGGCGATGGACGCGATCGGCAAGTCGACCGCGGACAGCATGTACACCCTCGGCGACATCTACGTGACCGAGTCGCTGCCCGACCTGGCGCTCAGCGCCTACCGGCGCGCCATCGCCCGCAACCCGCAGCAGTCGCCGCAGCGCCCGATCCGCGCCGCGGAGATGCTGTCCTTCAAGGGCGGCCTCACGCAGGCGCGCGACCTGCTCGGCACCGTGCGCGAGACGTGGGGCGACTCGATCGGCGATACCGACAAGCGGAAGCTCCTGAAGCTCCAGGCGCGCCTCACGATGAACGGCGGCGGCGGCGACGAGGAGACGGTGAAGGTGCTCGAGGAGGTCATCGAGCTCGACCCGCTCGACGGCGAGGCGCTGATGCTCCTCGGCCAGCACTACGCCCGCAACGGCAAGCCCGACCAGGCGATCCTCTACTACGAGCGCGCCGCGCGCCTCGACGCCTTCGCGGCCAACGCCAAGGTGAAGATCGCCCAGATCTACGTCAGCCAGGCCCGGTTCTCCGACGCCCTCCCGCTGCTCCGCGACGCGCAGTCGCTGAAGCCCCGCGAGGACGTCGCCCGGTACATCGAGCAGGTCGAGCGGGCCTCCAAGGCCAAGCGCTGAACGGTTCGTTAGCAAACGACCCGGACTTTGCTTGGATTTGGTTCAGGACGCCTTCAGGGCAGGGCGCTGAACAGTTCCCTGACAGAAGATGAATGCGGGTTTGGCTGAACGCATACGTCGAATCAAGGTGGTTTGCGTCATATTCGGAGACTCGCGAGGCGGCTCGACGTTCGACCTGTCCCGCAAGTCGGTTTCTGAAACTCTTTACTTCGGAAGGCCTGCAACCATGAAGAACGGAATGACCAACGCGATCCTCGCCCTCTCGGGCGTTGCCGCGTTCGCCGGCACCGCCGGCGCCGCCGAGATCCTCGTCACCGGCAACATCACCACGTCGACCACGTTCACCAAGAACAACACCTACAACCTGCAGGGCCAGGTGTACGTCCTCCCCGGCGCGACGCTGACCATCCAGGCCGGCACCGTGATCGCGAGCGACTCCGGCGGCGCGCTCGCCGTCACCCGCGACGCCCGTCTCGTCTGCGAGGGCACGGCCGACGAGCCCGTGATCTTCACCTCGAAGCAGGACGTCGCCACCTGGACGAACGGCGACCCGAAGACCGGCACCTGGCGTGCCGCCGCGAACGAGTGGGGCAACCTCACCATCTGCGGCCGCGCGTACATCGGCAAGTACGGCCAGGGCGCCGTCGCCACGAACACCGCCGCCCCGAACGCCGGCAACTACGCGAACATGGAAGGCCTCGTCGCCAGCGGCCCGACCGACACCCGCACCTTCTACGGCGGCGGCAACGACATCGACAACAGCGGCTCGCTGCGCTACACGTCGCTCCGCTACGGCGGCAAGGTCGTCGGCCTCGGCAACGAGCTCAACGGCCTCTCGCTGGGCGGCATCGGCAAGGACACCGACATCGACCACATCGAGATCATGAACAACGTCGATGACGGCATCGAGCTGTGGGGCGGCACCGTCGACCTGAAGTACGTCAGCATCTGGAACATCGGCGACGACTCGTTCGACCTCGACCACGGCTGGCGCGGCCGCGCCCAGTTCGGCCTGATCGTCTCGGGCTACTCGATCCCGGGCGCCGCCTCGGGCTCGGGCTTCCCCGACTCGATGATCGAGATCGACGGCGCCGCCAAGTCGGACGCGCAGCCCGTCACCACGTGCTCGCTGTTCAACTTCACGCTGATCGGCCAGCCCTTCGCCACCGGCCGCCATGCCATCAAGTTCCGTGACAACGCCCGCATGCAGGTTCGCAACTCCATCATCATGGACTGCCCGGCGCAGGTCATCCGCAACGACAACACGGACGGCGAGGCGACGGACGGCCAGACCGGCTACGGCTTCAACGGCACGCTCTCGTGGGAGAACACCTGGACCACGAACTTCAACGTGTACTCCACGGTGAACCCGTTCCCGTCGAACCCGGCGTCCTTCTACACCGGCCAGAGCGACGGCAAGCTGATCTGGTTCCGCGACAACGTGTTCTACAACAACACGAACTCGGCTGCGTACACCGAGGCGAACGCCCGTGGCGTCTTCACCGCGGCGAACAACAACGTCCTCCAGACGTCTGCCGACCCGAAGCCGATCGCTGCCATCACCCGCGGCGCGAACGTCGTCAGCGGCACCCTGGTCGTCCAGCCCGTCATCAGCCTCGACCCGCGCGCTGCGGGCAGCGCGGTGACCAGCGTCGGCACCGCTCCGGACAACGGGTTCTACAGCCCGGTTCAGTACCGTGGCGCCTTCGGTCCGAACGACAACTGGCTCTGCGGCTGGTCTGCCGCCAGCGCGTTCGGCATGCTCGTCGCTCCTCCGGGAGGCTGCAACACCGGCGGCGTGCTCGGTGACCTGACCGGCGACGGCATCGTCAACGGTGCCGACCTCGGCATCCTCCTCGGCGACTTCGGCGCGACCTCGGGCAACAGCGACCTCAACCGCGACGGCATCGTCAACGGCGCTGACCTGGGTCTCCTCCTCGGCGCCTGGAGCTGATCGTGACACTCGGTCCGGCGCGCGGCGAAGCCCGCGCGCCGGACCCCAACATCTGCCCGGGGGCGGCCCAGCCGTTCGGCCGCCCCCGGGCAACTTTCTTGGCTTGAGAGCCGATGCCGCCGTTCCTGGCGCCTCGGAGTGGATCGGAAGGCGAATGGCAACCTCGAAGATCGGATCCGTCCCCGTGCTGCTCGGCGTCCTCGCGCTCGCATGCACGGGTTGTGCTTCCAAGGGGGCTCCTGCGTCCGGTACGGGGGCGACCTCTCCGGCGGCGCCGACTGCCGACGCGGCATCGAACCGTCGGGCGATGCTTGAGCGTGCGAACGGGCTGGCGCTTCGGATCCCTTCGCCGTCCTTCGAGAAGGATCGCGCGAAGATGCAGCTGGCGGTCGTGGAGTGCTGCCTGTCGAACGGAATGCTGGATGAGGCGTTCGAGTGGTCCGCGCCGATGGAGCTCACCTGGCGGCGCGGAGAGGCGCTTGCGCTGACCGCGCAGGCCTATGCGCGCGCGGGGAACGCGGCCCGCGCGCGGGAGCTCGCCGAGCGTGCGGCCAGCGGCGCATCCGACTACCCGGATTGGGCCGCTGCCCGGGTCCGTGCCGGCGCGGCGAAGGCATTCGTGCTGCTCGGTGACCGAGATCGCGCCGATGCGCTCGTGGGTCCGGTAGATCCGGCCCTCCTCGGCGAGGTTCATGCCGTCATGGTCGAGAAGGCCACCGGCGAGGAACTCGACGCCAAGGCCGACATGTTCGACAAGGCCATCGCGACGCGGAACTTCGACCTCGCGAAGGGCGGCATCGACGGCTACCTCGCGATCCTCGGTCGGGTCGCGTCCGACGATGCCCGCCGGACGAGGGCGCTGAAGGCGCTCGACGAGGCCATCCCGGGACTGCCGCTGGACCTCCAGGTCGAATACCGCACCCGCCTCGCGGAGCGGCTCGCGGCGGTCGGCCGGCCCGAGGAGTCGGCCGCCGAGATCGCGCGCGCGGTGAAGCTCTTCGACGGCACGGTCTTCCTTGCGGAGGACATCGCGCCGATCGGTGCGAAGCTCGCCCGGGCGCAGGCTCGGCTCGGCGACCGCGCGGCGGCGCGGTCGCGGATCGAGTCCCTCGAGCGGATCTACCGGGACCGGATCGCGGAGATCGTCGACCTTCGACGCGCGAACTGCCTCCGCGCGCTTGCGGAGGCGTGGGTCGACCTCGGGGACCGCGCGGCCGCGATGCGGCTCTGGTCCGACGCGCTCGATGCCGGCGCCCTGAACCCGAACGCGCGCCCCCGCGCCGAGGACCTCTGCGCCACGTGCATCTCGATGGCCGGATGCGGCGCGCTGCCCACTCCGGGGATGAATGAGCGCATCGCCGCCATCGAGTCCGGGCTGGTGGCGCCATGGTGATGACCTGGCATCGGTCGGCAGTCGCCGCGGTCGCGGCGTGCGCGGTCGCCTCGGTCGCTTCGGCGCAGGCGCCCGCGAGCGGGTCGATCCGCGGCATCGTCACGGACCGCGAGTTCGGCGCGCCCATCACCGGCGCGACGGTCACCGTGCTCGGGACGAAGGTCCGCGCGCAGACCCGCGAGAACGGCTCCTACGTGCTGCCGAACCTCGGCGCGGGCGCGTACACCCTGGTCATCACGAAGGACGGTTACGTCCGCGAGGTCAAGCCGAACATCCGCGTGAACGAGGGCCAGCTCGTCGACGCCGACGTGGCCATGGCCGGCGAGTTCGAGGACATGGAGGAGTTCGTCGTCCAGGACGTCGAGCTCGGCACCGAGCCGGTGCAGCGGCAGGAGATCGTCGTCCCGGAGACGTTCGAGCCGATCCTGGTCCTGCCTCCGGTCGACTTCCAGCTCCGCCTCGAGGCTCCGCAGCTCCTCAACGTCCTGAACGTCGAGGCGATTTCGCGCTCCGGTGCGGGCGACGCCGCCGCGGCGCTGCTGCTGGTGCCGGGCGCCTCGCTCCAGGACGGCAAGTACGCGGTCATCCGCGGCCTGCCGGACCGCTACGTCGCCACGCTGCTCGACGGCATGATCATCCCGAGCGCCGACCCGAACAAGCGGGCGGTCAAGCTCGACCAGTTCCCGGCGGCGGTGATCCAGAGCATCCAGGTCAGCAAGAACTTCACGCCCGACCAGCAGGGCGAGGCGTCCGGCGGCGCGGTGAACATCGCGCTCCGCGACTTCCCGACCGAGGGCTTCTTCCGGATCTCGGGTGCCGTGGGCGGCAACTCGCAGGTCAAGAGCGGCGAGTTCCTCAGCTATC
>JAIYBS010000244.1 GCA_027488415.1 Planctomycetaceae bacterium
AAGGGTCAGTGATGAAGGGTCAGTGACCCGGCGATCCCCGCTCCCTGACCAACCGATCCACAGGAACCCACCATGGCCGCCACCACCACCGCCACCGACGCCAAGCGCGCCAAGCCTCAGCTGAACGTCTACACGGCGCTGCTCACCGTCTCGCTCCTCCTCGCGATCCTCGGCTCCGCCGTGGTCGCGATGATGAACATGGACGCGACCGGGCAGGGACCGTTCGACGTCGCCAGCGGCCGCTGACGGCTCGCTGGGCCGATTGAGCTGAACACGCAACTTCCGCGCCGCCGCGCCTTCCCGCGGCGGCGCGTCGTTTTTCGCTATCCTCCCCGCGATGGCCCCTCGGGGCCCCGCCGCGGCGGAGTCCGCGTCGGACGAACGGCTTCAGGAAGGAGCATCGCGTGGCTCTCGAGATCGACTGGCTCTCCCGCCTCTTCAGCGTCGACATGGGGATCGACCTCGGCACCTGCAACACGCTGGTGTGCGTCCGGGGCGAGGGCATCGTGCTGAACGAGCCGTCCGTGGTTGCCGTCCGAAAGGGCACCAACATCGTCCTGAACGACGGCGAGGCCGTGGGCTTTGCCGCGAAGGACATGCTCGGCAAGACCCCGGGCTCCATCACCGCGGTCCGCCCGCTCAAGGACGGCGTGATCAGCGACTTCGCCGTCACCGAGGCGATGCTCGGCTACTTCATCAAGAAGGTGAACGGCAAGAGCACCCGCATCTTCGGGCCGCGAGTGGTGATCGCGATCCCGTCGGGCATCACGAGCGTCGAGAAGCAGGCCGTCTACGAGAGCGCCGAGCGCGCCGGTGCGCGCCGCGTGTACCTGGTGTACGAGCCGATGGCCGCGGCGATCGGCGCGGACCTCCCGGTCGCCGACCCGACCGCGAGCATGATCATCGACATCGGCGGCGGTACCAGCGAGATCGCGATCATCTCGCTCGCCGCGATCGCCGAGTGCGAGAGCCTCCGCGTGGCCGGCGACGACTTCGACGACGCGATCATCAACCACATGAAGCGCGCCCACGGGCTGCTGATCGGCGAGCAGACCGCCGAGCGCATCAAGATCGAGATCGGCTCCGCGGCGCCCACCGGCCCCGAGATGAAGATGGACGTGCGCGGCCGCGACATGAAGGTCGGCCTCCCCCGCAAGGTCGAGGTCACCAGCCAGGAGATCCGCGAGGCGCTCTCCGAGCCGGTGAACCTGATCGCCGAGGCGGTCGTCCGCGTCCTCGAGAAGGCCAAGCCCGAGCTCGCGGCCGACCTCGTGGACAACGGCATCGTGATCGCGGGCGGCGGCGCGCTGCTCCGCGGCATCGACAAGGTGTTCCACCAGGCCACCGGCCTCGACGTCCGCATCGCCGACGACCCGCTGACCTGCGTGGCCCGCGGCACCGCGAACTACCTCGAGAACCTCGACCTGTTCAAGGACACGCTCGAGTCGGACGCTGACTCCGTCTGACGTACTCGATCTGATCCCGCGAGCCCGCCGCACAGGCGGTGACCCGGAACGATGCTCGTCTCGAGCCGGCGAATCCTCGGAGCGGTCCTCGGCATCGCCGCGGTCCTGTCGGCGCTGCCGCAGTCGGCGCAGGCGCCGTGGTCGTCGGGCCTCGCGGCGGCCGTGCGTGCGCCGCTCTCGCCGGCCGTCTCCGGACTCGCCTGGGTGCGTGACCGCGTGCGTGCCCCGGACGATCCGTACCCGAACCTGCCCGAGGAACTCCGCGCCGCGCGCGAGGATCGTGACCGCCTGCGGGGCGAGCTCGACGCCGCGCAGCTGCGCGTCGGGCAGCTCGAGCGCGAGCTCGGCGAGCTGAGCGGCTACCGACCCGGCGAGCGCGCCGGCTGGCGGCCGCGCCTCGCGTCGGTGGTCGAGCGCGGCGGCGGCCGGCCCGCGGGGCTGCTGGGAATCGACGTCGGTTCGGCGCAGGGTGTTTCGCAGGGCGATCCCGTGGTCGTCGGCGGCAACCAGCTCGTCGGCGTGGTCGCGGCCGGCGGTGATGCCTCGCATTCGTGGGTGATCCCCGTCGACGACCGGCGTGCCGGGCGGATCGACGCGGTCCTGCATCCCTCCGGCAGCGCGGGGCTCGCCCCGGCCGGGGCGCGGACGGGCAACGCGCCGGGCTCCACGGGCCCGCGCCCGACGGTGCTCGTGCAGCTCGTTCCGCAGGGCGGCCGGACGCTCGTCGGAGAGCTCGAGACCGGCCCCGACGGTCGCGCCGCCGACGTCCGACCCGGCGACTCGGTCCTCCTGAGCGATGCCACCTGGCGCCCGGCGGCGCAGGGGATGCGGATCGGCCTCGTCGAGAGCGTCGGCGCGCTCGACTCGAACCCGCTGCGGCGCCGCATCACGGTGCGCATGGAGGCGGACCCCGCCCGCCTCGGCCGCGTCGTGGTCAAGGTGCAGGACGCCGCGGGCGAGGGAGGCAGCCGATGAGGTGGTGGCTCTTCCTGATCGCGTTCGCGGTGACGATGTCGCTCGACGCCGGCCTCATGCCCGCGCTCGCCGTCGGGCGCACGGTGCCGCAGCTGTGGCCGGTGCTGCTCGCCTTCGTCGCGATGTATGCCTCGCGCGAGTCGGCGCTCGGCGCCGCCGCGTGCATCGGCGTGTGGCTCGACGCCACGCACCCGGCGCTCGGCGTCGGCAGGATCGCCCCGAGCGCGGTGCCGGTGTTCGGCCCGCACGTGCTCGCGTGCATGGCGGGCGCGTGGGCGGTGCTCGAGGCGCGCAGCTGGCTGTACCGGCGGAACGTGCTGACGCTCGCGTTTGCCACGGTGGCGTGCGCGGCGTTCTCGTCGCTCGCCTTCATCGCGATCGCAGGGATCCGCGCCGCCTACGCCGACCCGTCGCCGCTCTGGGGCGCAGGCAGCGGGGCGGGCGCCGTCGGCGCCGACCTCCTCGCGGCGCTCCTCTCCGCGGCCGTCGGGCTCGTCCCCGCCTGGGCGCTCCAGGCATCCGTCCCGTACTGGTCGTTCGCGATGGCGGGACCGCGCTTCGGGAACCCCGTGCGCATCGGCCGGTCCGGCGACTGAACCCGCGGCTCCCCCGATAGGCTTCGAACCATGGACACCGGCGCGATCCTCCTCTTCGACGACGGCCGCGGCGACCTCGGCCCGCTCTCCGACCTCCGCGCATCGTTCGAGCAGCGCAGCGGCGGGTTCACGACCCTCGAGCGCGCGCTCCGAACGGGAATCGCCGTGCACACGGCGTGCGGGCCCGCGCTGGCGCCGCTCGTCGCCGAGCGCCACGGCCCCGAGTGCGCGAGCGTGCCGGAATCGGCGCTCGTCCTCAACGGCCGCGTCCACCACTCGCTCCCGGAGCTCCTGCGCTCGGCCCCCGCGGGCTTCGAGGAAGGCACCGCGCTCGTCGCCGCCGACGGCAGCGTCGTCGCGGCACGGCTCGCGGGCGCCGCGCTCCGCGCGTTCGTCGAGTCGGTCGCCTCCGGCTCCGCGTCGCTTCCCGCGGGCGTCGCCGCCATCGATGCCCCGGCGGCCCGGCTCTGGTCGCGGCCGTGGCACCTCCTCGACGCGAACGCGCTGGGCGCGATCCTCCTCGCGGACATGGACTCGACCGTGGCGCACTGGCGCAAGGCGGGCGAGCTCGCGGCGCTCCCCGCGCACGCCGCGTGCACCGGGCCGGAGCCGCTCCACCTGCACGCAAGCGCGAAGGTGGGCGTCGGGGTCGTGTTCGACACCTCGGCCGGACCGGTGTGCGTCGGTCCCGGCGCGCAGGTCGGCCACGGCAGCGTGGTCACGGGCCCCGTCTGGATCGGCAGCAAGACCATTGTCGCGGAGCGCACCGTGCTCAAGGCCCGCACCGTGCTCGGGCCGCAGTGCCGCGCGGCGGGGGAGATCGGCTCCGCGATCTTCCAGG
>JAIYBS010000224.1 GCA_027488415.1 Planctomycetaceae bacterium
GCCCTCGGCAACCGCGTCGAGCGCCGCGCCGATCGCCGCCTCGTCCTCGGGTCGCGCGAAGCGCAGGTTGCCCCACGCGCGCGCGTGATCCGGCACGATGTTCGTCGCCGCCCCGCCCTGCAGCGGCCCGACGTTCACGATCCGCCCCGCCGCCGGGTCTGCGATCGCCTCGGCCGCGAGCACCGCACGTGACAGCGCCCGCACCGCGCTCACGCCCTTGGCGTAGTCGCGCCCGGCGTGCGCCGCGCGCCCGAACGCCTCGAGCATGAACTGCCCGGCGCCCATGCGCTCGACGACGAGCGAGTCGCCCTCGCCCGCGGGCTCGAAGACGAGCCCGGCCGCGTGGCCCGGCGCCGCCTCGCGCAGCGCGCGCGCGCTGCCGTAGCTGCCGCTCTCCTCGTCGGGCACCAGGACGAACGTCCAGGCGAGCGGGATCCCTGCGTCGCGGATCGCCTCGAGCGCCGCGAGCGCGATCACCAGCCCGCCCTTCATGTCCGCGCAGCCCGGTCCGCTCGCGCGTCCGCCGCCGATCGGGCGCAGCTCGCGGAACGACGAGCTCGGGTCGTGGACCGTGTCGAAGTGGCCGCAGAAAAGGAGCCTCGGCCCCGGCCCCGCGTGTTCCGCGACGAGGACGTCGACCTCCTGCCCGGCACCGCCCGCGGACCACGGCGGGTCGATCCAGTCGGGCCGCGCGTCGCAGTGCACGTCGCGGGTCACGGCGCCGAGCGCCCGAAGCCGGTGCCCGAGCGCCGCGCGCTGCGCGTGCAGCCCGGCCACGTGCCCGCGCCCGGTGGGAATCGCCACCCAGGCAGCGAGCTCGTCGGCCATCCGCTGGCGCATCCCCTCGAGGCGGCGGCAGACGTCACGCTCCCGGTCGCTCATGCTCATCGACGTTCCTCCGCGGGCCGCGCGCCGAGGTCGAGCGTTCCCTCGAAGACCTCGACCGCCGGACCGGTCATCCGAACAGACGCATCGCCTCCGTCCCACGAGAGCACGAGGTCGCCGCCCGGCAGGTGCGCCCGCAGCGGCGACGACGTGCGGCCGGTCAGCACGCCCGCGACGCACACCGCGCTCGCGCCGGTGCCGCACGCCTGCGTCGCGCCGCTGCCGCGCTCCCACGTGCGCATGCGGACCTCGCCGCGGCCGATCACCTGCACGAAGTGAATGTTGATCCGCTCCGGGAACCACGCGTGCGTCTCGGCGAACGGCCCGACGGCCGCGAGCGGCACGGCCGAGACGTCGCGGCACCAGAGCACCGCGTGCGGATTCCCCATGGAGACCAGCGTCATGCGCGCGTCGAGGCCGCACTCGCGCTCCCAGCCCTCCGCCGCACCCGCGCCGCGCCAGAACCCCTGCGGCAGCGCGAAGTCGACCACCGCGGCCGCCGGCGACACGCCGGGGATCGCCGCCGGGATGCGCGCGCACGCGAGGATCGGCGCGCCCATCGCGACCGTCGCCTCCGCCACGGTCCCGTCGTGCCCGCCGCGACGCCACTCGACCGCGAGCACGCCGCGCCGCGTCTCGACGCGCAGCGGCTGCCGCTCGGCGAGCCCGCGGTCGATCGCGAACTTCGCGACGCAGCGGATGCCGTTGCCGCACATCATGCCCTCGCTGCCGTCGGCGTTGAACATCCGCATCCGCACGTCGGCGTCGACGCCCGGCGTCACCGGCTCGACCATGATCAGCCCGTCGCTGCCGATGCCGAGGTGCCGGTCGCTGACCCAACGCGCCAGGGACGGCGCGTCCTCGACCGGGTGCTGCGACCCGTCGACGTACACGTAGTCGTTGCCGATGCCGTGCATCTTCGCGAAGCGGATCTCTCCGCCAGCGGGCCGCTCGCGCGCGCTCATCGGGCCGCCCCGCTCACGATCGGCCCACGGTGCCGAGGTCGACGACCACGGGACCGTGCCGGTAGAAGTCGAAGTTCATCAGGTCGCGCCGCACGAAGGTGAAGACGAGGCAGTTCGCGCGCGTCGACCCCGCGTACGCGAAGTCCCCCATGTGCGGGCCGGCGTACGAGCCGTTCTCGAAGTCCTGCGCGTGCATGTGGAAGTGGAAGAGCGAGGTGTAGCCCTGGTCGAAGAGCTCCTGCGGCGCCTCGAAGCGCGTGTCGCTCCCGGTGACGCGCGGCCGGACCTCGACCACCTCCCAGCCGCCCGTGTCGTTGAGCCGCACGACGCCGCCGTACTCGGTGCGTCGGTCCTGCTGGTCGCGGTCGGCGATGTCGAAGAGCCGCGCGCGCACGGCCGGGTCGTCGACCATGCGGATCGCCATGTTGCAGGCGAGGAGGTCGATCCACCGCACCTCGTCGCGCTGCGTGCCGAGGTTCTCGGTGCGCTTCGCGCCGGAGTCCCAGCCCGTGAAGTTCGCCGAGTACCGTGCGGCGTCGCGCGTCTTCAGCGTGGCCACCAGGTCCGCGTAGAGCCGCTCCTTCGGCTGCGCAAGGAGCTCGGGCGCGTACCGGTGCGCCGCGATCACCACCGGGATGCCGCGCAGCTCGAAGTGCTCCTTGCCCTCGTCGGGCACCTGCTTCAGCGCCTCGCCCGCGAGCTTCCAGTACGCCGGCGACGCCGTCTGCCGCAGCTTCGCGAGCCACAGCAGCTCCTCGCGCGTCTCGGGCAGGATGCCGAGGTCGTCGACGAGCTGCTTGATGTCTCGAACCATCGCGTCGTCCGGGCGCGCGGCGGCCCTCGTGACGAGCTCCTTCAGGCGCTCGCGCTCGCCGATCCGCATGAGGAGCTCCCAGGTGCGCGCGCGCAGCGCCGACTGGCGCACGGGGTTCGCCTCCATCATCACCGCGAACAGCGCGTCGCCCACGCGGTCGGCGCCGTAGAGCCCGGCGATCGCCTCGTACTCCGGGCGCTTGCGCTCGTCCGGGCCCCACACCGGAACCGGGCCCGCCCACGAGTTGACGACGACCACCGTGAAGTCCTTCATCCCCCGCGCCGCGATCTGCTCCATCAGCCAGCGCCGGTACTCGAACGCCTCCATCCGGACGATGTTCGTCTCGAGCGTCGTGCGCAGGCCGTCGCGATCGGCGCGGACCATCAGGTCGAATGCCGCCTCGCGGACGTCGAGGCTCACCCCGGCACCGAAGACGGTCCGCCGGAGCGCGCGCTTCTCGTCCTCCGACAGGGTCTCCTTGGCGCCGAGCGCCTCGACCGCCCCCATCTGCTGCTCCGGGCTGCCCGCGCCGTTGAGGGCGGCCACCGGGTCCATCGGCTTCTGCGAGCACGCACCGACGAAGGCGGCGGCGAGAAGGAGCGACCAGAACCGAACGGCATGCGATCCCTGCATGCCGCGGAGTGTAGAACCGGGCGCCGGCGTTACGATTCCCGCATGGCCTCCCCCGGCGCCATCGACCCCAGGACCCTGCTCGACGTGCGGTTGCGCGTCGGCGAGGTCATCGAGGAGATCCGCCCGGGAATCCAGGAGGACGACGGCGACGTCGAGCTCGTCGACGTGACCGCCGAGGGCGTCGTCCAGGTCCGGTTCAAGGGTGCGTGCGTCCGCTGCCCGTCGAGCGGCATGACGCTGCACGACGGCATCGAGAAGGCCGTGCGGGCCGTCGTCCCGGAAATCGCGTCGGTTGTGTCCGTGACCTGAGGGCGCGACGGGAGATCAGCCGACGTCGCCGATCTGCCCGGCGATGTCCGCCGGTCCCTCGTCGTCCTTCAGCTTCTTGTCGGCCACCTCGCGGCGGTTCACGGGAACCTCGCGGGGGAACTCGAAGGCGATGCGAACCCGGTCGCCCTTGATGGTCGCAATGCGGACGATGCCCAGCGGGGCTGCCGGGTCGCCGATCACCACCTCTTCACCCTCGCGACGGGTCATGACGAGCATCGGGGAGCCTCCTGCCTGCGTTTCGCCGATCGCGGCGACTGACCTGCCAGCCACTCGGTCCGAGGACCTTCCATGTGGCCTTACCGACAGGGAGCGGCGTTTCCGCCGCGCGCAAGCCAAGCGTAGCGGACTCAATCGGGCTTCCAAACGGGCAACAATGAAAGAAATGCCGTGTTTGCGCGGTGGCAAATAAAATGCCCCCGCGCCGGCGGGGGCCGACGCGGGGGCA
>JAIYBS010000264.1 GCA_027488415.1 Planctomycetaceae bacterium
AGCACCATGAAGCACGCACTGCTCCGCACCACTGCCCTCCTCGCCTCGTTCGCGGTCGCCTCGGCGGCCGGCGCCCAGGCACCGGCGCCTGCCGCGCCGCCCGCACCCGCGAAGCCGGCGGTCCCCGCGCCGGCTGCCTCCGGCCAGCAGTTCAAGGAGATCGCGTTCGAGGGCGCCAAGCCCGCCGCCGCGGAGCTCTTCCGCAAGCACCTCGACGCCTCCGGCGGCGAGGCGGCGTGGTCGAGCAAGACGTCGATCCGCTCGACCGGGGCCATCGAGATCCCGGCCGCGGGACTCAAGGGCTCGATGACCCTCGTCGCGATGGAGCCCGACCGCATGCTCGTCACGATGGAGCTCCCCGGCATGGGCGAGACGCGCACCGGCAGCGACGGCACCACCGGCTGGTCGATCGATCCGATGCGCGGCCCCGCGCTCATGGACGAGAAGCAGCTCGCGGACATCCGGCGCGACGCCAACTTCCGCCGCGACCTCGTGCTCGCGAAGGACGCCGGCAGCGCCGAGGTGCTCGGGCTCTTCGAGTTCGAGGGCGCTCCGTGCTGGCGCGTGAAGGTCACCGGCGCCGGGTCGACCAAGGAGACGCACCACTTCTACGCGAAGGACACCGGCCTGCTCACCGGCATGTCGATGCGCATGGCGACGCCGATGGGCGAGATCCCCGCGGTGATCGTCGTCGGCGACTACAAGGACTTCGGCGACGTGAAGCTTCCCGCGAAGACCGTCACCAAGGTGATGGGCCAGCAGCAGGTGATGACCACCGACGCCGTCACGTGGGGCGGCATCGACGAGAAGTCGTTCGAGCTCCCCGCCGAGATCAAGGCGCTGAAGGCGGCGCAGCCGGCGACGGCCGCCCCGGCCGCGCCCGCCGCTCCTGCCGCGCCCGCCGCGCCTGCCGCCAAGTGACCGATCGAGGGCTCCAATGACAAGCAACACCGTCGTCCTCCGCAACGTCACCAAGCGCTTCGGCAGCGTGCAGGCGGTGCGCGGCATCGACCTCGAGGTGCCGAAGGGCTCGCTCACCGGCTTCATCGGCCCGAACGGCGCCGGCAAGAGCACCACGATCCGGATGATCATGTCGATCATCCATCCCGACGAGGGATCGGTCGAGGTGCTCGGCGCCGACGCGATCGCCGCGAAGGACCGGATCGGCTACCTGCCGGAGGAGCGCGGCCTCTACCGCCGCATGCGCGTCACCGAGTTCCTCCGCTACATGGCCACGCTCAAGGGCGTGCCCTCCGCGGGGCTCGGCCGCCGCATCGCCGACTGGCTCGACCGGGTGCAGCTGCCCGAGGCCGCGAAGAAGCGCTGCCAGGAGCTCTCCAAGGGGCAGCAGCAGAAGATCCAGTTCATCGCGAGCGTGATCCACGACCCTGAGCTCGTGATCCTCGACGAGCCCTTCAGCGGCCTCGATCCGGTGAACTCGCGCCTCCTCAACAGGCTGATCCGCGAGCTGAACGAGTCCGGTCGGACGATCATCTTCTCGACCCACGTGATGCACCAGGCGGAGCAGCTCTGCGACCGCATCGTGCTCATCAACCGCGGCGAGAAGGTGATCGACGCGTCGATGCCCGAGATCCGCGCGCGCTTCGATCCGCGCACCGTGCAGGTCGAGCCCGCCGACGGCGATCCGCGCGCGGCCGAGCGGCTCGCGCGCATCGCGGGCGTCGAGCACGCGCGCTGGCTCCCCGACCGCCGCGCGGCCGAGCTCGCGGTGTCCCGCGACGCCGACCCACAGGCCGTGATGCGCGAGGCGACCGCCACGCTCCCCGTCCGCTCCGTCGAGCTCCGCCGCACCACGCTCGACGACGTCTTCGTCGAGCTCGTCGGCGAGGCGATGCCCTCCAGCGAGGAATCAGGAAATGGCTGACCGACGTCCCGACCGCCGCGACCCCGCGGCCATGCGCCGCGTGCTCGCGGTCGCGTTCCGCGAATTCCGTCACACCGTGCTCACGAAGGGCTTCATCTTCGGCGCGCTGCTGATGCCCGTCATCATGGTCGTCATGATCGCCGCCATCGGCGCGCTCGTCGGATCGCAGATGGCGCCCGTCTCGGGCACGCTCGCGGTGATCGACCCGAGCGGGACCGTCGCCGTGTTCGTGCCGGCGGAGCTCTCCCCGGACGCCATCGCCGAGGAGGCGAGGGAGGCGCTCGAGCGCAACTCGACGCTCCTTCCGAAGGGGACCGGCGAGCAGGCCGTCGCGCAGGCCGCGGCGCTCGCCCCCCGCATCGACGTGAAGGTCGACCCGGTCGCGGACGCGTCGCTCGAGGAGTCGCTGCGGGCGAAGGTGCAGTCCGGCGAGCTGCTCGGGCTCGCGATCGTGACGGCCGACGTCCTGAAGCCCGACCCGCGCGACGCGGAGGGAAACCCCGCCACGTTCGCGCTGATCGTCCCGACCAAGAGTCCGCCGCGGCTCACGGGGCTCCTCGAGAAGGCGGTCGCCACCTCGATCGTCAAGGCGCGCGTGAAGGCGGCGGGCACGGACTACTCGTCGCTCAACTCGCTCCTGAGCGTTCCCGGGACCTCGGTGCGGCGCCTCGCCGCCGACGGCACCGAGGCATCCGAGAGCAAGGTCGCGAAGACGCTGCTCCCGATGGGCTTCATGATGCTCCTCTGGATCGCGACGTTCACGAGCGGCAACTACCTGCTGACCACGACCATCGAGGAGAAGTCGAACAAGGTGATGGAGGTGGTCCTCAGCGCGGTGAGCCCGATGCAGCTCCTCTGCGGAAAGATCCTCGGCTACGCCGCGGTGTCGGCGCTGATGCTCGTGATGTACGGCGGCCTCGGCATCGCCGCGCTCGCCGCGGCCGCGATGGGCGACCTCGTGTCGCCTGGCATGCTCGCGCTGATGCTCGTCTACTTCGTGATGGCCTACGCGTTCGTCTCGATCATGATGGCGAGCGTCGGCAGCGCCGTGAACGACCTCCGCGAGGCGCAGAGCCTGGTGACGCCGGCGATGCTCGTCCTGATGCTGCCCCTCATGCTGTGGCTCCCGATCAGCGAGCAGCCCAACGGCTGGCTGGCGACCATCGCGAGCTTCGTGCCGCCGGCGATCCCGTTCGTGATGATCCTGCGCGTGACGGCCAGCAGCGAGCCGATCGCCATCTGGCAGGTGGCCCTGAGCATCGTGTGGGGCTTCGCGTGGGTCGGCGTGTTCCTGTGGGCGGGCGCCAAGATCTTCCGCGTGGGCGTCCTCATGCAGGGCAAGCCGCCGACGCCGAAGGAACTCCTGAAGTGGGTGCGGATGGCCTGAGCGGCGGGCACAGGGCGGCTAGAGTCCCTCCGTGGGCGGCGCCCTGCTCCTGATCGTCGTGACGACCCTCCTCGCGGTGGCCTTTGCCGCCGCGAGCGTGGGCATCGTCTGGTGGGCGCTCTTCGGCGACAAGCCGCGCGGGCGCCGCCGCTGCCCGCGTTGCTGGCACGACCTCTCCGGCACGCCCGGATCGACCTGCGGCGAGTGCGGGTTCGTCGCCGCGGACGAATCGGACTTCCGGCGCATCCGGCGCCGCTGGCCGCTCGCGATCACGGCCCTGCTCTCGGTGGTGGGCGTCGCCGCGTGGACGCAGCTCAGCATCCTCGACGCCACGTGGGCGAGCTACCTGCCGGACGCGGCGATCGCGCGCCTCCCCAGGCTCCTGCCGCTGCGCCTGCAGCCGGCGCCGGTGATCGGGGAGCTGCGCGACCGCCTCGCGCGCGGCTCGATGGATGCCGACGCGATCGAGGCGCTCGTCGCGTCGGTGACCGCCGAGGGGCGCGCGATCGGCGCGAGCGACGACCCGGCGGCGATCGTGCTCTGGGCCGTGACGCGCACCGCGCCCGGCGAGCTCGAGCCCGGGCGCGACGACCCCCAGCAGGTGCTCGCCGAGAAGGCGAAGGCGCGGGAGGCGCACCGATCGAGGATCACCGCGATGCTCGACGCGCTCCCGGCGTGGATCGAGGTCGAGCCCCCGGCGCGGTGGCCGCGCGGCACCGTGCCGATGGCGCGGATCCGCGGGACGGTCTGGGGCAGCGATGCCGAATGGCGCGCGCGGGCGCGCGGCCCGAGCGAACCGTGGCTCGTCGGCGAGAACCTGGCCGGGTTCCGCCGGCTGCCGACCGCGGCGGCGCTCGCGCTCCCCGATCCCGACGCCGACGGCCGGCTGCACGGGAGCGTCGAGGTCGAGGTCCGCCGCCGCGACGCAGAGGGCGCGTGGGGGGAGTGGACCGCGCTCCCTGCGATCGCGCTCGACGTGCCGATCGCCGAG
>JAIYBS010000033.1 GCA_027488415.1 Planctomycetaceae bacterium
ATGGCATGCGGCCGGGGACGCGCTGAAGTCCCGCGGATCCGACTTCGTCGCGAACGCCGAGAAGTTCCGCGCCGAGCTCGGCTGGCGCGACTTCGGGTCGCACGTCCTCGCCAACTTCCCGCGCACCGCCGAGGACCCGCTTCGCATCGAGTTCCGTCGCTTCCCGTGGCGAAGCGACGCCGCGCAGCTGCGCGCGTGGCAACGCGGCCGGACGGGCTACCCGTTCGTCGACGCCGGCATGCGGCAGCTCTGGCACACCGGCTGGATGCACAACCGCGTCCGGATGGTCGTGGCGAGCTTCCTCACCAAGCACCTGCGGATGGACTGGATGCACGGCGCGCGCTGGTTCTGGGACACCCTCGTCGATGCCGACCTCGGCAGCAACACGCTCGGATGGCAGTGGGCAGGCGGCTGCGGCGCGGATGCGGCGCCGTACTTCCGCATCTTCAACCCCGTGACGCAGGGCGAGAAGTTCGACCCGGAGGGCGACTACATCCGCCGCTGGGTGCCGGAGCTCGCGAACGTGCCCGCGAAGTACCTGCACTCCCCGTGGGAGGCGCCGCCGCTCGCCCTCTCGATGTCGGGCGTCACGCTCGGCGTCGAGTACCCGCACCCGATCGTCGACCACGTGCGGGCGCGAAACGAGGCGCTCGAGGCGCTGACGACGATCAGCGCGAAGACGGGCCCTGCGGAAGGTCCCGACTGACGAGCACCTTGTCCACGCGGCGTCCGTCGAGGTCGACGACCTCGAAGCGCCAGCCGCACCAGGAGGCATGTGCGCCGGGAGTCGGGAGGTCGCCGAGCAGGGCGGTGACGAGGCCCGCGGCCGTCGCGACGTCGGGCAGCTCCTCGAGCGAGTCGCCCTCGATCCCGAGCGCCGCCGTCACCTCCGGCAGCGGCAGCCTGCCGTCGAGCAGCCAGCTGCCGTCGTCGCGCTGCACGGCTCCCGGCTGCTCGTCCTCGCCGCTTCGGCTCATGTCGCCGAGCAGCGCCTGGACCACGTCGTTCGCGGTGACCAGTCCCTCGAGCCCGCCATGCTCGTCGACGACGAAGGCGATGCGCGTGCGGTTGGCCTGGAACAGCTGCAGCAGCTTCAGCGCAGGCATCGTGTCGGGGACGTAGAGCGGCGGCTGCATCACCGTGCCGACGCGGAAGTCCTTCCCCGCCAGCAGCCCGTAGGAGATGAGGTCCTTCACGTGCACCACGCCCTCGAGCCGGTCGATGGAGCCGCTGCAGACCGGGAAGTGGCTGAACGGCGCGGTGCCGATGAGGACCTGGACGTCCTCCGCCGGCATCGACGAGTCGATCCAGGTGATCTGCCCGCGCGGCACCATGAGGCTCTTCGTGGTCATGTCGCCGACGCGAAGCGCACGCTCGAAGATCCGGTGCTCGATCGGGTCGACGATTCCCGTGCTGGTGGCCCGAGCCACCATGGCGCGGACGTCCTCCTCGCTCACCTCGTCCGATCGCTGCCGGATCCCGACGAGGGACAGCAGCCGGTCGGTGGATGCCGTCAGCACCCACACCGGCCACGCGGCGATCCAGGAGATGAACGCGAGCGGCGGCGCGATGAGCGTCGCGACCGCCTCGGGGTGTGCGAGCGCAATCCGCTTCGGGATCAGCTCGCCGAAGACGAGCATCGCGTAGGTCAGCCCGCCCACCACCAGCGCCATCGCCACCGTGCCGGCATGCTTCCCGACCAGCGGCAACCCGGCGATCGCCTCCTCGACGCCGCCGACGAGGGCGCGTTCGCCGTACGCACCCTGGAGGATCGCGACGAGCGTGATGCCGACCTGGACGGTGGAGAGGAATCGCGTCGGTTCCTTGGCGAGCGCGATCGCGTGCCGGGCGCCGGCATGCCCGCGCCGGGACATCGCCTGCAGGCGTGCCGGTCGCGAGGTCATCATCGCCAGCTCGCTCGCCGCGAGGACCGCATTGAGGAGAAGGAGCAGCGCGAGGATGATCAGCGTCCAGATCATGGGTGTCGCGGTGCGGCCGCGGCCGCCTTGCGCCACGCAAGGTACGGCAAGAGGGCCGGGAGCAGCCCGATCGTCGCGGCAGCCCAGGTTCCGCCGACGAGTCCGGCGTGGGAGCCGCCGGCGACCGCTCCCGCGACCATGCCGGCGACCGGTCCCACCACGTACCCGACGCCGATCAGGGCCTCGAAGTGCCCCCCGGCGTCCACCTCGGCGCCGCCGACGGCCATCGCGTAGTACAGGCTCGCGTAGTAGAGGACGCCGTGTCCCGCGCCGAAGGCGACGAGGCCGGCGATCATCGCGGGCACGGTCCCGGCCAGCGCGACGGTCGCGAAGCCGCCGGCGAGGAGCGCGAGGCCGAACGCGAGCGTCGCCCACTTGCCGTGCCAGAAGCTGAGGAAGCCCATCAGGACGACTGTCAGCATGCGCGCGAACATCCAGAGCGACGCCAGCGGCGTCTTCCAGCCGTCGTCGAGGCCGAGGTCGAGGAGCAGGAACGGCAGGACCGGCCCGAGGAGCGAGATGAACACGTAGCTCGACGGCACGATGAAGCGCGTGGCGCGCAGGAGGTACGGGTACTGCGGCGCGAGGTGCGTGTGCGCGTGTTCGGGCGGGTGCGGCGCCGGCCGGTCGGGGAACCACCGCAGCAGGACGAGCGACGCCGCGGAGACCGGCAGCAGCACCAGCAGGCTGAGGCTCGCGTTCCCCGATGCGACGAGCGGCGCCATCAGGAGGAGCGACGCTCCGGTCGCCGACATCCACGTCACGTTGAAGTAGGCGAGCGAGCGGCGCATGTTGCCGCCGTGCTGCCCGGAGGAGACGTAGCTCTCCATCACCGGCCAGAGCGCCGCGCCGATCGCGCTCAGGACGCACGCGGAGACGATCACGCCGCGGCTGCCGGTGAGCGCGAGGAGCGATGCCGCCGCCTGGACCACGAACGTCCAGGCGAGCCACGAGCGCGGCGAGAGCCGCAGCCGCCTGAGCAGCGGGCCTGCCGTCAGCGCCACCGCGACGTAGATCACGCTCTCGACGAGAGCGAGCGCCAGGTTCTCTCCCTGCGTGAAGCCGTACTGCCGCTCCGTGACGAACGGAACGCCCGACCAGAGGATCCCGCTCCCGAGGGAATTCACCCACGTGACCGACAGCACTGCCCAGCGCGGGGCCTGCTGCTCGGGATGGCGATCGTGGTCGTGCACGGGGGACGGGAGGATAGGGGTGTTGCGTTCCCGGCGGCGGCAGCCCTACACTGCCCGCGGATCGACCGATCCGACAAGTCTTCGTAGCTCAATTGGATAGAGCGCCGCCCTCCGAAGGCGGAGGTTGTGGGTTCGACCCCCGCCGAAGACGTTTCCCGCCCGACGCATGAAAGAAGCCGACACCGGACCCGACGCGCCGATGGCGATCCGCGACTTCCAGCGGATGATCCACGACCGCTACTACGCCACCGACAGCGCCCGCGGACCGGCGAAGACGTTCCTCTGGTTCGCCGAGGAGGTCGGCGAGCTCGCGCACGCGCTCGGCAAGCTCGAGAAGGGAACGCCCGACCGCGCGAACCTCGAGGAGGAGTTCGCGGATGTCCTCGCGTGGCTTACGACCCTCGCGAACATCTCGGGGGTCGACCTCGAGCGGGCGATCCACGCCAAGTACCTCGCGGACGGCGGTCCCAAGGGAACCAAGTGACCGAGGTCTGCGGGATCTGCGCGATCCACGCGGATGCCGCGGGCCACGGAGCCCTCGAGTGCCACCGCGGGCACCGGTGGATCGTCCGGCACCATCCGCTCCCGTCGCCGCTCGCGGGGTGGACCTTCCTCTGCTCGACGCGCCACGTGCAGGGCGCGGCCGATCTCGACGACGGCGAGGCTGCCGCGCTCGGGCCGGCGCTCCGCGCGGTGTCGCGGGCGGTGCGCGACCTCACGGGATGCGACCGGGTCTACGCGATCGCCTTCGGGCAGGGCGCGCCGCACCTGCACGTCCACCTCATCCCGCGGTTCGACGGCGAGGAGGGCACCCGCGCATGGAACGTCGCCGACTGGTACCGCGCGGTCGAGCGCGGCGAGCGGCCGGCCGCGGATCCCGGCGAGGTCGCGCGGTTCGTCGACGCCATGCGCGAGCGGCTGCGGCGCGAGACCATCGACTGACCGGTTCGTCCGACTTTCGGCTCGCATTGCTGGCGCACCGGCCGCGCGCTCCGTACGCTGAAGCCCGGCATGGATGCCGCCCGCAAGACCGACCGCTCCGCCGCGACGCCGCGCGTCGCCTCGCTTCGGCTGACCGAGCGATCGCGCCGGGCCATCCATGCTGAGGCGCTCGACTTCGTATGCGGCCGGTACGCGCTCGACGACGCGCAGCGCGCGGCACTCGCGGGGCTTCCCATCCGCTGGCGGCGCGGGCGCGGCGCGAGCGCCTACTACCCGAGGCGCGCGCACGGCTTCGACGGACCGCACATCCTGCTTCGCGTGGCAAACGGCCGCACCGCTCGCTGGCACACCTACCGGCGCGCGCGGGCGCGCTACTCGACGCCGCCGGAGGGCATCGAGGTCGAGACGGTGGCGCTTGCCGCCGCGGTGCTCGTCCACGAGTTCACGCACGCCGTGCAGCACGGCGCGTGCGGCGGGGTACGCCGGAAGTTCAGCGAGGTCGAGACCACCGAGAACGAGGTGGAGTTCATGCGCACGCGCGCGCCGGAGGCGTTCGCGCAGCTGGTGCCCGTGGTCCGGCGGCGCAGGAAGTCGCGGGCCGCGGCGAAGGCTCGCCCGGCGGCGCCGTCCGGGCTCGCCGCGCTGCGGGCGATCGTCCTGCGGGCGGCCGGCCGGCTTGCGGGCCTGGTCAGCCCAGCAGCGCCTGCGAAGCCGAGCACCCGGCGACGTAGCCGCTCGACCACGCCCACTGGAAGTTGAATCCGCCGATCCGGCCGTCGACGTCGAGCACCTCGCCCGCGAGGTGCAGTCCCGGCACGATGCGGCTCTCCATCGTCTCGAGCCGGACCTCCGCGAGCGGCACGCCGCCCGCGGTCGCCTCGGCGAAGGTGAATCCGCGGTCCCCGGTCACCGGCAGCGGCGTCGCCGTGACGAGCGTGGCGAGCGCACGGCGGCGATCCCGGCCGAGCTGCTGCGGCGTCGCGGCATGGTCGATGCCGGCGGCCTCGCACAGCGCGCGCACGAGCCGGTCGGGAAGCAGGTCACGAAGCACCGCGCCGACCGATCGCCCCTTCGCGTCGACCAGCTGTCGGTCGAGCGCCTCGAGGTCCGTGCCGGGCGTCCAGCAGAGCTCGAGCCTGGCGCCCGGATCCTCGAAGCGCGTCATGGTCCAGTGGCGGCTCACGTTCAGCACGCTGGGGCCGGAGAGCCCGAAGTGCGTGCACAGCGTGCTGTCGGCGAACGCGGTGATCCGCTTCCCGGTTCCCGAGCGGAGCACGAGCTCGGCGGGGACCGTGAGCCCGCTCAGCGCGGTGATCCAGTGGCCGGCGTCGAGCCGCAGGGGCACGAGCGACGGCACGACGTGGTCGGTGATCGAATGCCCGAGGCTCCGCGCGATCTCGAGCCCGGTGCCGTCCGAGCCGGACTTCGGCAGGGCCTTGCCGCCGCTGCAGAGGACCACCCGGCGCGCCTCGACCGTGCCCGACGCGGACTCGACCGCGAAGCCGTCGCCGCGGCGCGTCACGGCGGTGACGCGGTCCGGATGCACGAGCGACACGCCTGCCGACCGCGCGGCGCCGAGGAGCGCATCGAGCACGGTGCGGGCGTCGTCCGTCACGGGAAACAGCTTCCCGGTGTCCTCGCGCTTGAGCTCGACGCCGAGCTCCCGGAAGAACTCGACCGTCCGCGATTCGTCGAACCGCCGCAGCACCTTCCGGATCGCGGGGGCCGTGCTGCCGGCGTAGTCGCGCTCGTCGACGCGCCAGTGCGTCACGTTGCACCGGCCGCCGCCCGCCACCAGGATCTTCGCGCCGAGCCGCGAGGCGCCGTCGAGCGCGTCGACCGACAGCGTCCGTGCGGCCTCCGCGGCGGTCCGTCCGGCCCAGATGGCCGCGAAGAGCCCGGCCGCGCCCGCGCCGACCACCACCAGGTCACGGCGGCGCGCCTCGGTCACTTCGCCACCGGGGCGGGAGTCGGGAAGGACTCGCCGAGCTTCACCGTGATCTCGACGTCCTTCGCCTTCTCGGCCGACCACTTGAGCGTGATCGAATCGCCCGGATTGCCCTTCACGAGGAACCTGCCGATCGAGCTGCCGAGCCCGGGGACGCCGCGCGGGAACGCGAGCGAGGCCGGCCCGAACGCCTGCGGCTCCATCGTGCGGTCCGTGCGCCGCGCGACGCGTCCGCCGGCGAGGACCTCGGCACCCGAGAGCGAAAGCGTGTCGTCGAGGCCGATGCCCTTGTCCGCGGCGCGCGCGGTGCGCGTCGGGATCATGCGGTCGTTCGCGACGCTCGCCGTCACCTCCCACGTCCCGGGCGAGACCTGCTCGGTCGCGACCGACTCGAAGCGCAGGAGCGGCATCTGGTCCGCGTGGTACATCGTGAAGGCGAAGTTCCGGTGGATCTCCTCCTCCATCATGAAGCTCGGCGGGATGCGCGAGGAGAACTTCGTCCCGCCGCCCACGAGCACCGTGCCGTACTCGGGGTGCGGCAGCTCGCGCAGCGGCACGCGGGTGCGCCCGAGCAGCACGCGCTCGTTCCAGAGCCGCCGCTCCTCCTCGCTCGGCTCCTGCCCGTCCTGCATGATCCGCTTGTCCGACCAGAGCTCGTTGGTGAGCGAGATGATCCCGAGCCCCTCGGCGAGCCAGTTCACGACGCCGCCGTGCACCGTGTAGAGGTCCTTGTGGATCACCATCGACCGGTAGTAGGGAAGCATCTGCGAGCCGGTCTGCTGGATCCGGTCGTAGACCGCGACGTCCGCCTGCGGGTAGTCGCGGTCGCGGTGCGCGGCGCCCGGTCCGCGCAGGATCATCCCGCCCGCGTTGTGGTACGCCTGCGCCGCGGCGATCTGCGGCTTCGAGAGGATCCAGTCGGCCATCGCCTTCGTCTCGGGCCAGCACAGCGGGTAGGTGCCCGCGCCGCCCTGGATGTTCTCCGGCTCCCACCCGCTCGGGAAGTTCCGGTTCATGTCGTAGCCGCCCGGGCCGTCCTCGTTGACGCGGCCGTCGCCGTCGTCGTCGACGCCCTCTTGGCCTGCCATC
>JAIYBS010000341.1 GCA_027488415.1 Planctomycetaceae bacterium
AGCTTCGACGCGAGCGCGGCCATCGACCGGCTGCCGGCGGGCGAGTGGATCGCGCGTGCGCTCGCGCCCGGTGACCCGCCGTCCATCGACGTGGTGCAGGTCGACCCCGCGGCGCTCGATGCGCGCGCCGTTGCCGCGGCGGACGCGATCTTCCTGCTGCAGCCGCAGCAGGCGACGCCGGCGCAGTGGCAGGCGCTGACAGCGTTCGTCGAGCGGGGCGGGATGCTCGTCGTCACGCCGTCCGCGGGCGAGCGGCCGCAGCCGTGGACCACCGGGTTTGCGTCCGCCTTCGGCATGCCGTGGAGGTTCGACCTCGAGGCAACCGAGCCGGACGCATCCGTGGCGCTCTCCGCGGAACAGCCGGGTGCCACGATGCTCGCGGCGATCGGGGGCGAGATCTCGCAGCTCGCGCCGTCCGTCGAGGTGTTCCGTTCGCTGCGCGTCGACGCTTCGGGCGACCCGGCCGCGGTGCAGCTTGCGTGCCGCGACGGTTCGCCGTTCCTGCTGACCTGGAGGCCGAAGGATGCGCGCGGCTCCGTCGTCGTCCTCACCAGCGCGGTGGACATCGCGTGGACGACCCTTCCGCTGAAGCCGTTCATGGTGCCGCTGTGGCAGGAGCTCGTGACGGAGGGTCGCCGTCGTGCGTCCGCGGCGCAGACGGTCGTCGTCGGCTCGCAGCCGCAGGTCGATCGTGCCGGCATCGTCGAGCTTCGGCCGGTCGCGCCCGACGGCGGGGCGTTGCCCGGCGCGCGAACGCTGGCGGTCGGCGCCGGCGGACGGATCTCGCAGCCGATCGAGCGCAGCGGGCTGCTCGAGATGGTGGATGGCTCGGGCGTCGTCCGCGGAATGATGGGCGTCACCGCGGATGCGGCGTCCGCATCGGTTGTCGTCGTGGAGCGTGACCGCATCGCGGGCTGGCTCGGCGCGGCCGGGTCGTTCCGATTTACGAGCGAGGGCGGAGGGGCGACGGATCGACCGGTCGCCGCCGGCGCGTCTCGGGCCGTGTCCGCCGTCTCGTTCGCGCCGTGGCTCTTCGCGCTGGCGCTTGGGCTTGCGCTGGTGGAGGCATTGCTCGCCAGGCGTTTCTCGCACGCTGTGCGGCACGCCTCGGCGGGCCGCCACGACGTTCCGCGCGTCGCCGCGGGAGGTGCGTCGTGATCGGATCCTCCGCCATGCGATGGTTGCTGGGCCTCGAGTCGGTTCCCGCCGACGCGACCGACGTCCGTCTCGCCTGGGAGCGGCCGTTCCCGACGTGGATCGCGGTCGCCGTCGTGACGGTCGCGATCGCCGCGGCGTGGGCGTCGTACCGAAGCATCGACATCGCGCCGGGGCGTCGGCGCACGCTCGTCGCGCTTCGATCCGCGGCGATCGTGCTGCTTGCGGCGCTGCTCGCGGGGCCGCTGCTCGAGGTGCCGCGCGAATCGGTCGAGCCGGACAGCGTGATCGTCCTCGCCGACCGGAGCCGTTCGATGGAGGTCGAGGACGTCGCGTCGCGGGCAGGCGGGACGCGCACGCGCGATGCCGCGCTGCGCGAGATCGTCGGCCCGGGCACGCCCTTCGCCGGGGCGGGCGACGAGCACCGCATCGCGTGGTTCGGGTTCGGCGACGCGCTGGCATCGCTGCCGCCGGACGGCGCTGGTGCCGACCCCGGCGAGGCGTCCATGGACCGGACGCTGCTTGCGTCTGCGATCGAGCAGGCACTCGCACGATCGTCGGGTCGTCCGATCTCGTCGGTGATCCTCGTGACCGACGGTCGCACGACCGAGCCGCCGGATCGTGCGCTGGTCCGTCGCCTGCAGTCGGAGGGCATCGCGGTCTCGTCGATCGTCCTCGGCGCGGACGAGGCGATGGGCGATGCATCGATCGCCGGCGTGCAGGCGCCGCGCCGCGCGTTCTCGAAGGACCTCGTTCCCGTGGAGGCGTCGGTCGAGCGACGCGGTCCGGCGCGTGCGCGCACGATGAAGGTCGAGCTCGTCGATGCGTCGACGGGCACCGTGCTCGACCGCGCGGAGCTCGCGCCGGCGCAGGCCGACGCCGCGCAGGCCTCGCGGGAGACCGTGCAGCTCGTGGCCAAGCCCGTGACCGCCGGTGACGTGCGCTGGGAGGTTCGCATCGCCTCGCAGGACGCGGCGCGCGACCTGCTTCCGGCGAACGACGTGCGTGCGGTGCCGATCACGCTGGTCGACCGTCCGCTCCGCGTCCTCTTCGTGGACGGCTATCCGCGGTGGGAGTACCGGTACCTGAAGAACCTGCTCCAGCGGGAATCGACCGTCGAGAGCTCGGTGATGCTGCTCTCCGCGGACCGCGACTTCGCGCAGGAGGGCAACACGCCGATCGCAAGGCTTCCGCGGACGCGCGAGGAGTTCGACCGGTTCGATCTCTTCATCCTCGGCGACATGCCCGCGACCTTCTTCACCGGCGAGCAGGTGGCGGAGCTCCGCCGTGCGGTCGGCGAGCGCGGTGCCGGGCTCGCGTGGATCGGCGGTGCCAGGAGCACGCCGCGTACGTGGGCAGGCACGTCGCTCGAGGAACTCATTCCGTTCACCGGCCCGTACGAACTCGAGCGCCTGCCGAAGGCCGTGAACCTCGAGCCGACGCCGCTTGCCGCGCGGCTCGGCGTGCTGCGGCTCGCGGACGACCCGA
>JAIYBS010000258.1 GCA_027488415.1 Planctomycetaceae bacterium
AGCACCAGCTCGCCCGGCGCCGGTGCGGCGGCCGCGAGCAGCTTGCGCAGCTGGTTGTGGTCGTGCAGGAAGTTCTGCCCGAATTTGTGCTTCGGCCGGATGCCGCGCGCGGCGAGCTCCTCGCGGATCTCCGTGAGGGTCTGCGGCATCAGCGCGCCGTTGCCTCGGCGCGCGTCTCGCGCAGCACGGTGACCTTGATCTCGCCGGGGAAGGTCATCTCCTTCTCGACCTGCTTGGCGATCTCCTGGGCGATCTTGAAGGCGTACGCGTCGTCGGCCTGCTTGGCGTCCACCACCACGCGCACCTCGCGACCGGCCTGGATCGCGTAGGCCTCCTCCACGAAGCGGTGCTGCCTGGCGATGCCCTCGAGCTGCTGCAGGCGCTTCACGTACATCTCCATGCTCTCGCGGCGCGCGCCGGGGCGCGCACCGCTGATCGCGTCGGCGGCCATGACGATCGGCGTGTACGGCGTCGTCGCGGGGATGTCCGCGTGGTGGCCGCCGACCGCGTTGAGCACCGCCTCGCTCTTCTCGCCGTGGCGGCGCAGGAACTCGACGCCGATCGCCGGGTGCCCGCCCTCCATCTCGTGGTCCATCGCCTTGCCGATGTCGTGCAGGAACCCGCAGCGGCGCGCGAGCGCCCCGTCGAGCCCGAGCTCGTCGGCGATCATCTGGCAGAGGAACGCGACCTCGACCGAGTGCCGCAGGACGTTCTGCCCGTAGCTGGTGCGGAACGCGAGCTTGCCCATCGCCTCGACCACCTTGGGGTGCAGTCCGCGGATGTTCGTCTCGAGGATCGCCGCCTGGCCGTCCTTCTGGATGCGCTCGTTGATGTCGCGCGTGACCTGCGACACGAGCTCCTCGATGCGCGTCGGGTGGATCCGGCCGTCCGCGACCAGCCGCTGCAGCGTCTCCGCCGCGATCGCCTGCCGCACCTTGTCGAAGCAGCTGACGCTGATGATGCCCGGCGTGTCGTCCACGAGGATGTCCGCGCCGGTCGCGCGCTCGATCGTGCGGATGTTCCGGCCCTCGCGCCCGATGATGCGCCCCTTCACGTCCTCGTTCGGGATCTTGATCGAGCGGACCGTGGTCTCGCCCACGTTCTCCGACGCGTAGCGCTGGATCGCGAGCAGCGTGATCTGCCGGGCCTTCTCGCGCGCGTCCCGCTCGGCGTCCTCGACCACCTTCTGGGCGAGCGCCGCAGCATCGTGCTCCGACTGGCGGCGCACCTCCTGCATGTAGAGCTCGCGCGCCTCGTCCATCGTCATGCCGGCGACCTTCTCGAGCCGGTCGCGGAGCGCGGCGCGGTCCTGCTCGATGCCGGCCTGCAGCTCGGCGGTGCGCTTCTCGAGGTCGCCGAGCCGCTGCTCGCGCGAGTCGAGCTTCTGCTCGCGCTGCCCGATCTGCTCGAGCTTCCGGTCGAGCGTCTCCTCGCGCTTCTCCGCCCGCTGCTGCGCCGACTTCACCTCGGCCAGCGCCGACTGCATCTCCCGGTCGAGGGCCTGCCGGCGCTCGGTCGCCGCCTTCTCCGCCTGCAGCTCGATGGTCTTGGCGCGCGCCTCGGCCTGCGCCCTGGCCGCGGCGACCACGCGCTCGGCCTCCTGCGTGGCCTTCGCGAGCGACCGGGTCGAGAACCGCTTCACGAGCGCCCACATGACGCCGGCCCCCAGCGCGGGGGCGAGCAGGACGATCAGGACGAAGAGCCAGACCTCGATGTGCACGGCGAACCTCCTCGGCGAACGGCGAGGGGCGACGGATGCGCCGTCCCGACGCGCGGCGTTGCCGCGCGGGACCACGAGATCGACGGTGGATCAGGACCCGATCCCGCGCACGCGCGGGAAATCGTTCAGCGAAGGTTCAGCGGCGCGGTCGTCGTCGGAGTTTCACCCTGTGACGTGTTGCTGGAACGAACGGAGGACGGGGTCAGGAAGCACGGTCGGATCTATCAGCGCTCGGCGGCCGTCCGCCGTGCGCTGCCTCGGAGCCGGGCCGCGATCGCGTCGCAGCTCCTCGGGTGGTCGGTCGGGACGGCCGGGTCGGCCGCACCACACCGAATGAATCCCGCCGCAGGTCGCGGTCGGGCGTGAAGATCGCATTGTCGCGGGTTCGTCGCACGGGGTCAATCCGCGTCCGGGAAAACCGCCGCCGGGCGGATCCCGGAGCGATGGTCCGCGATCAGGCCGTTCCGGCCAGCTTCCGCACCGTGAACATGAAGGTGGTCTTCATCGCCCGGTGCATCGCCCAGACCGCGACCGCGGCGAGGATCCCCGCCACGAGCGCCCCGACCGCGAGCGAGCTTCGGTAGAGCGTGAGCCCCTCCTCGATCGTGCGCTCCGCGACCGCTTCCGGGGTCACGGCGGCGGCGACCAGGTTGAACGGCGTCAGCGCGTTCATGAACGCCCCGATGCCCGGGATGCTCTGCCCGCCGGCCATCCCGCAGAGGCCGAGCACGAGCCCGACGATGCCCGTGGCGAACACCGCGCCCACGGCGCTCCCGATCGTGCCCTTGCTCTTGATCGACCACTGCAGGCCGACCATCACCGCGAAGGCCGTGAAGCCGAGCATCACCGGCGGATACTCGAGCGCTCCCTCCGGCAGCATCGCGGGCAGGGTCACGGTCGCCGTGCCGGCGGACACCGGAAGGTCGACGCCGCCCGCCGCGCCGAAGCCGCGCGCGAGCACGTAGACGGCTGCGGCGCCGAGCGTGACCGTCGGCACCACGAGCATCGGCGCGAGGAACTGGATGATTCCGCGCAGCTTGCCCGCGAGGTACGGCCCGGGCTGGATCGGCGTCGTGAGGATGATGTCGAGCGAGCCGTCCTCGCGCTCGCGGCTCACGGCGGTCGCGCTCATGTTGAGCGCCGTGAGGACGATCACGACGGTCTCCGCGGTGACCACCGTCTGCAGCGCCGTGCGGAACCCCTGCGTCGAGAGCGCCCCGGTGCGGTGCAGGATCGGCAGCGCGAGGCCCCCGCAGACGCCGACGATCACGAAGCCCCAGCGCCCGGCGAGCGCCACGAAGCTCGTGCCCCGCAGCTGGCTCTCGCGCCAGGCGATCGGGTTGTTGCCGACGCGCATCGCCTCGCGGCCCTCCGCGGACGGCCGCTGCGACAGCTTCCGCCACCACGGCGTGCGCACGGCGCGCGAGCCGAGCGAGCGCACCGCGAAGGCGCTCGCCGCCATCAGGAGGAGCGACCCGATCGCCGTGATCGCGCAGTAGGTCCGCGCCGGATGGTCCATCCACTGCGAGCGGAGCCATCCGCCCGTGGCGCCGACCGGCGGCGCATAGTTGGCGGGCAGCAGCAGCGACTCCATCGCGAGGAACGGGTTCACCGGCGTGAGCAGCGTCGTCGACGCGGTCGAGCTGCCCGCGCTGATCGGCGTGCGCAGCGCGCCGTCGGCTGCCCACGTCGCGAACAGGTAGATGACGACCGTGCTGTAGAAGACGAAGACGCTGCGCTTTCCCGCGCTGCTCACGATGCTCAGCGCGACCGCGACCGCTCCCACCGCGAGCGCCGTGCAGGCGCTGATCAGGAACGACCCCCACACCGCGGCGGGCGGCACGCCGCCGAAGAGCTGCGTCGCCATCATCAGGGGCAGCGCGCCGAGGAGCAGGGCGATCACGAAGAACAGCCGGCCGCAGAGGTTCCCGACCACGATCTGCACGCGGTTGAGCGGCGTCGTCAGCAGGATCTCCCAGGTGCGCGGGTTCGCCTCCTGCGCGATCGCGCCCGCCATGAAGAGCGGCGTGAGCACGCAGATGACGGTGATCTCGACGAACGACAGCGCGGTGAAGGCCTGCGCGCCGCGCTGCGCGAGGTCGCGCAGCGACGAGCTCTGGCCGACCATGCCGAAGAGCAGCGCCACCATGAGCACCGCGAGGAACCCGCTGCGGATCCACAGGTGCCGCACCCGGCGCGAGCCGTTGGCGACGATCCGGAGGATGATCGGGTTCGTGGGTCCGAGGTCGGACGCCCAGCGCGCGAGCGACATGCCGGGATGCTAGGTGAACGAAGGCCCGGCGACGCGGATGCGCCGCCGGGCCGGGGATGCTCCGTCGTCCGCGATCAACCCCAGCTGCCGAGCAGCACGCCGAGGTCGGCGCCGTTCGTGACGCCGTCGCCGTTGAGGTCGGTGACGCCGGGCTGGTTCCAGCCGCCGAGGAGAATGCCGAGGTCCGCGCCGTTCACGACGCCGTCGCCGTTCAGGTCCGCCGGGTTGGACGGCGCGATCTGCACGGTGGCGGTGTCCATGTCGACCGGGGCGCTCTTGCCGAACATCGCCCAGAGGTCGTACGCGGTCTGGCCGGTCGCGTCGGTCGAGTTCTCGTCGCGCAGGAACTCGATGTACTCGCGGCTCGTGGTCTGGTAGTAGAGGGTGACGGTCGCCTGCGTCGCGCCCGCGGGCACGGCGAAGAGCGTGTCGTCCCAGTACTGGCCGTCGGCGTACGAGTAGGCGACCGGGCCGCAGCCGTCCGCCTCGAACGCGGCGTTCGTGAAGCCGCGCGGCGGGATGCGGTTGTCCTTGTACTTGGTGTTCGCGAGCACGAGGTGGAAGTTGACGCCGGCATCGATGCCCGCCGCTGCCGCGACGTCGGGCGAGCTGCCGTGCTTCGCCTCGTACACCTTGGTGTCGCCGGCGGCAAGCGTCGCCGTCGCGAGGTCGTACGCGCCGCGCTCGGCGACGAGCGCGCCCGCGGCATCGAGGAACCGCACGTTCACCCACATGCGGCGACCCTCGGGATAGCCGCTCGGCAGCTTGTGGCCGCTCTGGTTGATGACGCGGACCTTGAGGTTCGCGCCCTCCTGCGTCACCTCCATGTCGCTCGCGTCGCGCAGCATCTGCACGTTGCGGGCCTTCGAGGCCTGCACGCGGTCGGGGGTGAGGCCGAGCGACTCGGCGTCGATGCCTGCCTGGAAGGCGATGGCGTCGATCACCCACGTGTTGCTGCCGGCGAACGAGTGCGCGGGCATGTTCTGGCGGGTGAACCACGGGTCGCCGGTATCCCAGAAGACGCAGCCGCCGCCCACCTGGTCGGGCATGTGGCAGTCCTGGCAGCTCTTCATCGG
>JAIYBS010000301.1 GCA_027488415.1 Planctomycetaceae bacterium
CTCGGCGACGGCGCGGCGGCGATGCACGCGGAGGTCGGACGCGCGGCGGCCGCCTCGGGCGCGGCGCTCGCGGTCTTCGTCGGCGAGCTGAGCGCGAGCGGCGCCGAGGCCGCGCGCGCGGCGGGCGGCTGCGAGGTGCTCCACGTGCAGGCGCTCGACGACGCGGGCATCGCGACGATCGCCGCCGCGCTGCGTCCCGGGGACGCGGTGCTCCTGAAGGGAAGCCGCGGCAGCCGCATGGAGCGGCTGCTGCAGGCACTGAAGCTCCGTGCGGAGGGCGCCGTCGCCGGCGCGCGCTGAACCATGCTGTACACGCTCGTCGAGCATCTCCAGAACTGGCTCGATTCCGTCGGCCTGTACCCCGTGGTGCAGGTCATGTTCCAGCTCGAGTTCCGGGCGTTCCTGGCGGTGCTGCTGTCGTTCGCGACGGTGCTCGCGCTGATGCCCCGGCTGATCGCGAAGCTCCGCGCCGTGAAGGTGACGGACGACCCCGAGTTCTACGGCAAGGGGCTCAACGAGATCATGGCCTCGAAGCGCGGGACCCCGACCATGGGCGGGATCCTGCTGTGCGGCTCCGTGCTCCTGACCGGGCTTCTCCTCGCCGACGTCCTGCACAACCGCTACGTGCAGGTGTGCCTCGTGGTGCTGCTCTGGCTGGCGTGCGTCGGCGCGTGGGACGACTGGATGAAGCTGACGCAGGCCGCGCGCGCCAAGCGCAACGGCGGCAAGCGCACCCGCGACGGGCTGCTGCCGTGGGAGAAGCTCGTGTTCCAGTTCGGGATCGGGGCGATCGCCGCGTGGTTCATCTTCGGCGCCGCGGAGATCCCCGACGCGCACGTGATGAACCTCCCGTTCCAGCGGACCTACCTGCCCGCCCCGACCGAGGGCGTCCTCGCCCGGCCGGAGATCGCGCCCGGCGTCTGGCAGATGGGCGCCGTGGCGTTCGTGTTCCTCGGCATGATGATGATCGCGCTCACCTCGAACGCCGTGAACCTGACCGACGGCCTCGACGGCCTCGCGGGCGGGACGCTGCTGATCTCGAGCTTCGCGATGATGGTGCTCACGTGGATCGCCTCGAGCGAGCGCGCCGCGCAGTTCCTGATGGTGCCGCACGTCCCCGGCAGCGGGGAGCTCATGGTGATCGCCGGCGCGATGGCCGGCGCGTGCCTCGGATTCCTGTGGTTCAACGTGGCGCCCGCGCAGATCTTCATGGGCGACACCGGCAGCCTGTCGATGGGCGGGCTTCTCGCGACCGTCGCCGTGTGCATCCGGCAGGAGGCGCTCCTCGTCGTGATCGGCGGCGTCTTCTACCTCGAGGCGCTCAGCGTGATCCTCCAGGTCGGCTGGTTCAAGTGGACCAAGCGCAGGTACGGCGAGGGGCGGCGCATCCTGCTCTGCGCGCCGGCGCACCACCACTTCCAGCATGCCGGGTGGAAGGAGACCCAGGTGGTCGGGCGCTTCTACCTCGTGGCGATCACGCTTGCCATCCTCGCGCTGGTGAGCCTGAAGCTGCGCTAGCCGGCCCGGATTCCGCGCCGGGCGAGGCCGGAGCCGCGCTCGGCGAGCCGACGTCGAGGATCGCCCCGGGCGCCGCGAGCACGCGCTTGAGCCGCGTGGCGCGCAGGAGCGCGACCGCGCGCGCGAGGTCGTGCCACATCGGCGCCTCGAACGCGACGCGCTGCCCGGAGATCGGGTGCTCGAAGCCGAGGCGCGCCGCGTGCAGGGCCTGGCGCGTGAGGAGCGGCGCGGCGGCGTCGGGCTGCGACGGGTCGAAGTCGCCCACGGTCGCGTGCCTGCCGGCGTAGAGGTCGTCGCCGACGAGCGGGTAGCCGACGTGGCTCATGTGCACCCGGATCTGGTGCGTGCGCCCCGTGCGCAGCTCGACCTCGACGAGCGAGTAGCCCTCGTACACCTCGCGCACGCGGAAGACGGTCTGGCTCGGCTTGCCGAGCTCGTCGTGGCGGACCGCGTACTTCTCCTTCACGGTCGGGTGCTTGCCGAGCGGCAGGTCGATGACATCCGCCTCCGGCTCGACCTCGCCGTGGACGAGGCAGAGGTAGCGCTTCTCGGTCTTGCGGACCTCGAACTGCCGGGCGATGCGCCAGTGGGCGACGTCGCTCTTGGCGCAGACCATGACGCCGGAGGTGTGCTTGTCGAGCCGGTGGACGACGCCGGGCCGCGCGATGTCCTCGCCGACCGTGCTGAGCGTGCCGCCCGAGTTGTGCAGGAAGTGCCAGGCGAGGGCGTTGATGAGCGTGCCCGACTTGTGGCTCCGCGCCGGGTGGACGATGAGGTCCGGCTGCTTGTTGACCACGATGAGGTGTTCGTCCTCGAAGAGGATCTCGATCGGGATGCGCTCCGCGGCGATCGCGTTCGAGGGCGGCGGCGGGAGCGTCGCGACCACGCGGTCGCCGCGGCGCAGCTTCGTGCTCGCCTTCGGGACGCGCGCGTTGACGGTGACGGCCTCCTCCTCGATCAGCCGCTGCAGCTGCGTGCGGCTGAGGAACGGCACGCGCCGCGCGAGGAAGCGGTCGAGTCGCAGGTCGAGGTTGCGGGTGATCTCGAAGACGGCCGTGACCGGCGTCTCGTCGTCGGCGCTCTGCTTCTCGTAGAGCTCGAAGAGCTCCGCGGGGTCGGTGCTGATCGCCTCGTCGTCGACGGGCTCCTCGGCCGTCACGGCGCCGGAGCGGGTGCAGGGGCGGGGGCAGGCGTGCCGCCCTGGAGCTGCTTCACCTTGTCCTCGGCGGAGCCCGCGGGGGCGGGCTCGGCGGCGGGGACCGGGTTCAGGAGGCTCGGCGTCCCGGGGCCGGTGAGGTCGGGGATCGCACTCGGCGCGGTCGCGGCGGGCGTCACGGGCATCGGCTTCGAGGGGAGCACGATCGGCGCGGAGAGCGCCTGCAGCGAGGCGATCCGCTTGGCGGCGACCTCGGCGGTCGACGCGAAGTCGGTGCCCTTGGCGCGCGACTCGATCTCGCGGAGGTATCCCTCGGCTGCCTTCAGGTCGCCCATGTCCTCGGCGACCGCGGCGCGGCCGAACAGCGCGCCGAAGAGGAAGCCGTACTCGCCCGTCGAGTTCGCGCCCTCGACGCGCTTGGCGACGCTCGCGTAGAGGCGGTCCGCCTCCTTGAGCCACTCGGTGCGGAGCTCGGGGGTGATCGCGGCGTCGACGGCGCCGGCCTCACGGTCGAATCGCTGGTTCGAGAGGACGGCGATCAGGTAGCGGTCGGCGGCCTGCAGCTCGGCGAAGTGCGCGATCGCGTCCTTGCCCTCGTGCTTGGCGGCGACCTCGAGGAGCGCCGCGGGCAGGGTGGCCCCCTGCAGCTCCTCCCACGCGGCGTCGCGCTCGCGCTCCTTCTGCTGGCCCCACCAGAACCAGCCCATCGCCAGGGCGGCGATCACCAGGACGACCAGCAGGATGTTGTTGCCCCAGGTCTTGAGCCACAGGATGAAGTCGTCGTTGAGGCGGCTCTCGGAGAGGTCCGCTTGCTGCACGTTCTTGAGGCGGCGGTCGATCTGGCTCATGGGGAGGTCGGAGTGTAGCCGGAAACGCCTATCCTCCCGGCAGGGTTACCGACCACGGATGGCAGGACTCATCGTCACAGACCTCGACGGAACGCTGCTCGGCCGGGACGGCCGCGTGAGCGCGCGCAACCGTGCCGCGCTGCGGGCGGCGCACGACGCCGGCTGGAAGGTCGTGGTCGCGACGGGTCGCACGTGGGGCGAGAGCCATCGCGCGATCGACTGCGTCTCCGAGGACGCGTTCTTCATCGGCGCCTCCGGTGCGGTGCTGCACGAGGCCGGGAGCGGTCGCGTGCTCGCCAAGGCGACCGTCGACGCGCGGACCGCGCTCGGGATCGCCGAGGACATCGTCGCGCACGGGCACCGCGCGCACATCCTGCTCGACGGGCACGCCGCGGGGCACGACTACGTCTTCCTCGGGACCGCGGAGCTCGACGCGGCGACGCGCTGGTGGCTCACCGAGCATCCGATCACCGCGCGCGACTGGCATGCCGCGCCGGAGGACGCGCACGAGTCGCTCGAGGGGCTCGTGCTCCGCGTCGGGACGATCGGGCCGTCGCACGAGATGGCGGCGGTGGTCGAGCGCATCGAGGGGCGCTGGGGCGGCGAGCTCGCCGTCCGCGCCTGGAGCGCGCTGACCTCGGAGGAGGCGATCGGGTCGAGGACGCACATGCTCGAGGCGTTCTCGCCGCAGGCCGACAAGTGGACCATGGCGTGCGTCGCGGC
>JAIYBS010000336.1 GCA_027488415.1 Planctomycetaceae bacterium
CCGGGGAAGGCCGCCGACGACGTCGCCGCGCCCTCGATCGAGGCGCGCCACGACGCGCTCCTCGAACACGCGGAGGCCGGGGCCTGGCGTGAGGATCCCGCGGCCGCCAAGTCACTCGCCGCAGAGCTCTCGGCGGCCGCGGCGACCTTGCCCGCGTCGAGCACGGGCGCGCCCGAGCCGACCCACACGGCGCTCGAGGCGGGGTCCGGCGGCTCGACCTTGAACGCGGGCGGCGGGCCGTAGTCCTTGACGGCGGACGCCGACTTGCGCGGCAGCACGGGGACCCGCCCGACGATCCTCGCGGTGCCGGCCTGCGGAGCGGCGGCCGGCGGATCGCCGGCGGTCACGGCGACCCGCATCCCGAGCAGGCACGCGCACGACATCGAGAGGACCCAGGCGGTTCGCATGGGCACGAATGATAAGCCGCTCGCGGAAGCGGCCGCGGCTCAGCGCTTCTTGCGCTGCTTGAACCGGGACTTCGGGCTCTCGGTCACGGTGGAGCCGCGCCCGAGGAACCCCGGGATGCCCATGCCGCCGGGCGCGGCTCGGGCGAGCTCCTTCATGGCCTTCGCCTTCCCGAGCGTGCCCATGCCGGCCATGTGCTGGGTCATCTTCTGCATCATCTCGAACTGCTTGACCATCCGCGAGACGTCCTCCACCTTCGCGCCGCTGCCGGCCGCGATGCGCTTCTGGCGGCTGCGGTCGATGATCGAGACCTTCTCGCGCTCGCGGCGCGTCATCGAGAGGATGATCGCCTCCATGCGGTCGACCTGCTTCTCCTCGATGTCGATGCCGTTCAGCATGCTGCCGACGCCGGGCAGCATCCCGAGCAGCTGCTTCATCGGGCCCATGCGGCGGATCATGCGCATCTGCTTGAGGAAGTCGTCGAGCGTGAACTGGCCCTTGGCCATCTTCTCCGCGGCCTCGGCGGCCTCTTCCTCGTTGACGTTCTGCTGCGCGCGCTCGACGAGGCTGACGACGTCGCCCATGCCGAGGATGCGGCCGGCGACTCGGTCGGGGTGGAACTCCTCCAGCGCGTCGAACTTCTCGCCGGTGCCGACGAACTTCACGGGCGCGCCGGTCACCGTCTTGACGCTGAGCGCCGCGCCGCCCCGGGTGTCGCTGTCGAACTTCGTGAGGACGATGCCGTCCACCTTCATGCGCGCGTGGAACGCCTTCGCGCTCTGCACGGCGTCCTGTCCGGTCATCGCGTCGACGACGAGCAGGATGTTGTGCGGCTGGATCACGCGGTCGACCGACTCGAGCTCCTTCATGAGCTCGTCGTTCACGTGCAGGCGGCCCGCGGTGTCGAGGATCAGGACGTCGAACTTCCCCTGGCGCGCGGCGGCGAGCGCGCGCTGGCAGACGCCGACGGCGACGCCCACCGCCTTGCCGTACTCCGCGCACTTGTCCGGCTCGCCGTAGAAGGCGACGCGCCCGGGACCGGTCGCGCCCGCGGCGACCCCGTCGATCACCGTCTGCAGCTGCTCGACCGCGGCGGGACGCTGCAGGTCGGCGGCCGCGACCATCACGCTCTGGCCGCGCTTCTTGAACCACGCCGCGAGCTTGCCGCAGGTGGTGGTCTTGCCGCTGCCCTGGAGGCCGCACATCATCACGACGGTCGGGCCCGGCTCGACGAGCGTGACGTGGCTGTCGACGGGTCCCATCAGCGACACGAGCCGCTTGTGGACGATGCCGACCATCTCCTGGCCGGGCTGCAGGCTCTTGGTGACCTCGGTGCCGAGGGCGTCCTGCACGCACTCCTCGCAGAACCGGTCGACGACCTCGAGGTTCACGTCGGCCTCGAGGAGCGCGGTGCGCACCTCGGCCATCGCCTCGCGGACGTTGCTTTCCGAGATGCGGCCGCGGCCGGAGAGGTTCCGGAAGGCGGTGCCGATCGACTCGCTCAGGCGCTCGAACATAGGCGGAAAGTGTATTCCCACCGCGCGGGCGCGCGGCGACCCCGTGATTCAGGCGGATTGCGCCTCAGGCGCCGGCGGCGCGCATCGACGTCGCGACGTGCTCGCTCGCGAAGGCCTCGTCGAAGTCGTAGACCCCGTTGAAGTCGTCGGGCGTGTCCTGCGGGGTCTTACTCATCGCGCCGGCCTCGATCATCGCGAACACCATGCGGCCGAAGTCGTCGGTGCGGCGGATCGACCAGCCCTCGAGGACCGGACGGGCCAGCATGCCGAACTGCTCGATCGCGTAGTCGCGCAGGCCCATGCAGAGCTGCTGCCCGGAGACGTGCTCCGTCGTCGGGCCGCCGCCGAGACCGTCGTCATGGGCCCGCTGCTCGTGCACCCGGCGCACCGTGAAGCGCAGGCCCTCCTGGACGAACTGGTAGGCCGGCAACGGATACGGCCCGGCCTTGGCCAGGATCTGGTGGGGAGTGGCAGCCGTCACGGGCTTGCTCATGGGGTTCCCTACTGTATCGGGCATCGCACGCCAGAGCCGCAAAGAATGCGCAAGCGCCTCCCCGGATCGCGAATCAGCTGCGGGCCAACCATTCCGGAGCGGAGTTCGTCCGTCCGAACTCCTGCGGGCCCCGGTGCGCGCCGAGGGGCACGGCCAGCACCCCGGCGACCGGGCCCGGGCGGAGCGTCCACCGAGCTGCGTCAAGCCCGAGCGCCCGAGCACCGCACGACGCGGCCATCGCGATCGCCTCGCCGAGGGCAACCCCGTCCCGGCGGACCAGGAGGCGCACGTCGTCAAGCGTGCTGATCCGGTCCGGGGTGTCGAGGCAGATCGCGCTGTCCGTCCCGAGGCAGACGTTGATGCCCGCCGCCCGCATCTCGCGGTAGCGATGGCCCGCGTGGCCGAAGTACTCGCTCGCGCGCGGGCAGTAGGCGACGTCGACCGGGAGCGCCGCGAGCACGCCGAGTGCGCGGTCATCGAGGTCGTTCAGGTGGGCGCAGAGGATCCGGGTTGCGGGGGCGGCCGACAGCCGCCGTGCCATCCAGTCGACCGGATGCGCGTCCCCGGTGACGACGCCCGGCTCCCAGAGTCCGAGCGACTCGAGCAGCCGCCGGTAGGGGCCCTCCCCGTCCCGGAGGAACCGGCGCTCGTCGGCCGTCTCCGCGAGGTGGGTCGAGACGGGGAGCCCGCTGCGGAGCGCCGCCTCGAAGACGTCCCGGTGGCTCGAATACGGGGCATGGGGCTGGAGCCCTCGCCGAAGCCCCTGCCCGGCCGGCCCTTGCTGACGCAAGCTTGCCTCGGCGACGACCTCCAGGGCAAGCGGCAGGCGCGGCCCCATGCCGAACACCTCCTGGAACACGCAGCCCACGAGCCCGGCATCCGAGCAGGCCGCGAAGGAGGCATCGGGGGCGTGCTGGCCGGCGATGTCGCCGATCGCCGCAACTCCTCCCGCAACCGAGCGTTGCGCACCGAGCTTGACCGACCGGGCGACGGCGCCCGCATCCATCGAACCCCGGGCGGCACGCACCCCGGCAAGCCACGCGTCGAAGTCCAGCGGGTCACCGACCGACCGCACGGCCGTCAGGTCGAGATGGGCGTGCGGGTTCACGAGCGCAGGGAGGATTCCGTGCGCGGGCAGGTCCACCGTCTCGGCAGATCCACCCACCGGGCCGATCGCCTCCGGGCTGCCGACCGCCAGGACCTCGGCGCCGCGCAGCACGACGGCTCCCGGGGCGAACACGCGACCGGCCCCGTCCGCGACCCAGGCGGCACGGAGGACCCGGACGCCGGGATCGCTGAAATTCACGGGGTTCGGGAGCATGGGGCCTCGCGCGGCGCTCGCCGCGCCGTTACACTTTATGCGTTCCTTCGGGAACAGTTGTCTTTCACATCGCCGTGTCCGCGAGCGCATCGCGGGTCATCGGCCTCACACCACGCTTTGGGAGGATCCCAATGAACAAGCGCGCATGGATGACGAGTGGTCTGATCGTTGGCACCGCATTGCTCTCGACGGGCTGCGTGCCTGAGCAGAAGTACAACGACCTTCTCACCGCCTACAAGGGCCAGGAGCAGCAGCTCCTCACGGCGCAGAACGAGCTCTCGACGGCTCGCGCCAACGAGGATCGCCTGCGCACCCAGCTCGCGGCGACGATGGCCGACCTCGAGGAGCTCCAGAAGCGCATCGCCAACGGCGATGTCGACATGGACGCCTGGATCGCCAAGTACGAGGAGCTCAAGAAGCAGCTCGCGTCGCTCGAGATGAGCCAGCTCCCGCCGGACCTCACCACCGAGCTCACCAAGCTCGAGAACGAGTACCCCGACGTCTTCGAGTTCGACCCGAAGACCGGCATGCTGCGCTTCAAGAACGACTTCACGTTCGACCCGGGAAGCGACCAGCTCAAGTCGGGCGCGAACGCGGTGCTCGCGAAGCTCGCGAACATCCTGAACTCGAACAGCGCCTCGAAGTTCGAGGTCAAGGTCGTGGGCCACACCGACAACATGCCGGTGGTCCGCACCAAGGCGAAGTTCGGCAACAACGTGATGCTCTCGGTCTACCGTTCCGCGAGCCTGCGCAACGCGCTCGTCAAGGACGGCGTGAGCGCCGGCCGGTTCCAGATCGCGGGCTACGGCGAGTACCGCCCCGTCGTCGTCAACGGCGCGAAGGGTGCCTCGGAGAACCGTCGCGTCGAGCTGTTCCTGACGCCGCTCGCGTTCGATCTCTCGGCCAGCTCGCCCAGCGAGGACCGCACGCCCGCCGAGACGCCGGTCGCCGCGAAGGCCGCCGCGCCCAAGGCCGCGCCGGTCTCCGACGACGAGCCGACGAAGTGACCGCGGCACGATGACACTTCCGCGCGGCACACGCCGCGCGAGCCCCCAAAAGCGAAGGCTGCGGCAGGAAACCCTGCCGCAGCCTTTTCGATTCCATGCGTCTCGGCGCTTACCGACCGGACGGAGCGACGCCGTGCGGCGCCGATGCCGTCAGCGGTCGTAGCCGCGGCCCGTTCCGTCGCCCTTGAGCGGCCGGATGCGAACCATGCCGAACTCGATCCAGGCGCCCTCGCTCTGCAGCGCGATGCGGCCGGGGACGCGCTCGACGTCGGTCGCGACGTTCTGCAGCTGCCCGTTGACGTAGAGCTCGAGGCGTCCGCCGTCCATCACGATGCGGTAGTGGTTCCATCCGCCGAGCGGAACCTCGGCAGGCTTGCCCATCATGCGCGTGTGACGACCGTTCGTGCGCGCGGCGTCGACCTTCGCGGGGAAGTCGCCGATGTTCCAGATGTCGCCCGCGCTGCCCGACTGGAGCTGCGCCTCCATGCTCTTCGGCCAGACCTCGTCCTTCTTCTGGACGCGCAGCAGCACGCCGCTGTTGCCGGCGCCCTTCTTCGGGTCGAAGCGCCAGTCCACCTCGAGCTCGAAGTCGGTGAACTCCTCCGTGGTGGCGAGGTAGCCCGCGGGCGAGCCCGTGCAGCAGAGGATCGTGTCGTTCACGAACCAGGTCTTGGACGGATCCGCGGACGCATCCGGGAGGAACGGCTTCCAACCCGAGAGGTCCTTGCCGTTGTACAGCGTGCGCCACGGGTTCGGGTCCCCGTGGGAGTTGCCGCCCGGGTACGGGACCGGCCGCGGATAGCAGCCCGCCAGGCCTGAGCCCAGGAGCCCCGAGAATGCGATCAGTGCGAACGCAGCGCGCGCGTGGGAGATCATCCGCCGGATGCTACCGCACCCGGGCGGACGAAACCGGGAGCGACCATGCCCGAGGGCGACCACTCGAGCTCCAGCCGTTCCTCGCCGCGGAGAAATCCGTCGATCCACCGACCGACCGCGGCGTGCCGCCAGTCTTCGGGCTGGAACATGGCATTCTCGCCCTCGGTGCAGCCGAGGAACCGCCCCGCCCGCCGAGCCTCGACGCTCGCGAGGAACCACCGCGAGAACACGCTCCGGGTCGCGACAAGGTTGGCCGCGAGGCCGGTCGCCGCGCATCGGGCCTGAAGCGCGCTCCAAAGCTGGTCGCCCTCGGCGCGGACACGCATGTCGTCGGCAAGCGGGTTCGCGGGCTCGGACTCCGGAGCCGCCCCCTTGGCGCGCGTGATCGCGGCGGAGATGTCGTCGGCATGGGCGGCGCTGATCCGCCGCGGGATCCCGGCCACGGCGGCGATCGCGCCGCGGTCGGTCGGCTTGCGCTTGCAGAGCTCGATGACGGCCGCATCCGGCAGCACGACGCGGGCCGGCAGGTCGTGGCTCTTCGCGAGCTCGTAGCGGAGCATCACCAGCTCGCGCGCCACGAGCATCTGCCCGGGGCGCAGCGGCTCGGACCGGTGCAGGCGCCGCAGCTGTCCGTCGGGGTCGAAGGCGCTGCTGCGCAGCTGCTCGCGGCTCTCCGACATCGCCCAGTCGGCGCGACCGAGCGACGAGAGCCGCGCGCTCAGCTCGCTCCAGATGAGGTGCATGTAGCGCACGTCGTCCGCCGCATAGCCAAGCTGCGCAGGCGTGAGCGGCCGCGCGTCCCAGTTGGTGAACGTGTGCGCCTTGCCGAGCCGGTAGCCGGTGAGGGTCTCGAGCACGGTGCCGAGGCTCGACGGCCACGGCATCCACGCGAGGGCCGCGGCGACCTGCGTGTCGAAGACCGCGAACGGCTCGGCGCCGGCGCCGCGGCGAAGGATGTCGATGTCGGTCTCGCCGCTGTGGACGAGGATGGTCCGGCCGGGCTCCGCGATCGCGCGGAAGAGCTCCGAGAGGTCGCGTCCGGCGGCGGCGAGCGGCACCGGGTCCACGAGCGCGATCGACGTCGGCGTTGCCACCTGCACGAGGCACAGCTTCGGGTAGAAGCTCTCCTCGCCGATGAACTCGGTGTCGTAGGCGATGACCGCGTGCGTCCGGACGTCGGCGATCAGGGCATCGAGCGCGGCGGGGGTCTCGACGACCTCGGCCTTCCCGGGCCGCACGAGCGGGTGGTCGAGCGGCGCCCGCCCCGATCCGCCGGAGTTGTGGCGGTCGGAGGCGGCATGTTCCTGGGAACGCTTCTTGCGGCGGTAATTCACGGCGAGCCAGACCGGGCTCACGGCGCCGGCGAAGTCAGTCGAGGGTGAAGCGGGAGACGGGACTCGAACCCGCAACCTGCTGCTTGGAAGGCAGCTGCTCTGCCATTGAGCTACTCCCGCGGAAGGCAGGAATGGTAGCACGAACGGCCCGGCGACTCAGGCAAGCAGCCCCGGGTGGACGCGCGCATCGGGGGTCACCCCCGTCAGGTGGCGGTCGAGCCCGGCGTGCGGGAACGAGAGTCGACGGTGGTCGAGTCCCATCAGGTGCAGGATCGTCGCCTGCAGGTCCTTCACCGGGACGGCGTCGCGGACGACCCGGCAGCCGAGCTCGTCCGTCTCGCCGTAGGTCGTGCCCGCGCGGGTGCCGCCTCCGGCCATGAGCACCGTGAAGCAGTGCGGATGGTGGTCGCGGCCGAAGAAGTCCTTCTTCCCATCGCGGAACTCCGCCATCGGCGTGCGACCGAACTCGCCGCCCCAGACGACGAGCGTCTCGTCGAGGAGCCCGCGCTGACGGAGGTCGGCGATGAGCGCGGCCACCGGGCCGTCGGTCTCGCGGCACTTCTTCGGGAGCTGCGTGAGGATGTCGTCCGAGGGCGACGTGCCGTGAGCGTCCCAGCCCCAGTCGAAGAGCTGCACGAAGCGCACGCCTCGCTCGGAGAGGCGGCGCGCGAGCAGGCAGTTGTTCGCGAAGCTCGCACGGCCCGGCGTCGCGCCGTATGCCTCGAGCACGGAGGCGGGCTCGCGCGAGATGTCCATCGCGTCCGGCACGCTCGCCTGCATGCGGAACGCGAGCTCGTACTGCGCGATGCGCGCATCCGTCTCCGGGTCAAGCGACGTCGCGGCGGCCATGGCGTTGAGGTCACGCAACGCGTCGAGCATCCTGCGGCGCCGCGCACGGTCGATGCCCTCCGGGTCGCGGACGTAGAGCACCGGGTCTCCGGACGCGCGGCACTGCACGCCCTGGAAGGCGCCCGGCAGGAAGCCGCTGCCCCAGACGCTCTTCCCGGCGTCCGGCGTCTTGTCGCCGGAGACAAGCACGACGAAGCCCGGGAGATCCGATGCCTCGGAGCCGAGGCCGTAGGTCAGCCACGAACCCATGGACGCACCGCCGAACCGCGACTCGCCCGTGTGCAGCAGGAGCTGCGCGGGCGCGTGGTTGAACTGGTCCGTGGTGCAGCCCTTGACGATGCAGAGCTCGTCGGCGACGCGCGCGAGGCCGGGCAGCAGCTCGCTCAGCTCCTGCCCGCTCCTGCCGTGGCGCGCGAAACGGTACGGCGTGCCGAGGAGCGTCGGATGGCCCTTGATGAACGCGAACCGCTCGCCGTCGAGGATCTCCTTCGGGCACGGCTGGCCGTGGTGGAGGACGAGCGCGGGCTTCCAGTCGAAGAGCTCGTGCTGGCTCGGCGCGCCCGCGAGGTGGATGAAGATCACGCGCTTGGCGCGTGCCAGCAGGTGCGGCGCCCGCAGCGCCATGGGATCGGGTGCTGCGCCCTGCTCGCTCGTCGGCGTGCCCGAGGCGTGCGCGCCCCGGCCGCCGAGCATCGACGCGAGCGCGATGCCGCCGATGCCCCACGCCGAGCGGCCGAGGAACTGCCGACGCGTGACCGCCTGAAGCTCGGCGACGAACTCGGCGGGCGTCTCGACCAGGCGCGGCGATGGATGGTGCCCGTGCATGGGTCAGGTCCGGGAGAGGAACTCGTCGAGGTTGAGGATGGCGGCGGCGGCCGCGCACCACGCGGCGCGCTCGAGGTCGTCGGGGCCGGCGCCCGCGATGGGCGCCGCGTCGGAGGGACTCGCCGCCAGCGCGGCGCGCTCGGCGGCCACAAGCCCGGCGATCCGGCGGCACTCGTCCGCGGAGGGCTCGCGCACGAGTGCCGCGGCGAGCATCCACCGGGCACGCGCGGCGTCGTCCGCGCCGGGGGTCGCGTCGATGGCGCGGGCCGCGAACGCGCGTGCCGCCTCGACGAACGTGGGGTCGTTGATCGCGGCGAGCGCGGCGAGCGGCGTGTTCGTGCGCACCCGGCGGACGGTGCAGGTCTCGCGCGAGACGGCGTCGAACGCGCTCAGCGACGGATGCGGGCTCGAGCGGCGCCAGAAGGTGTAGATCGCCCGCCGCCAGCGGTCGCCGCCCTCGCTCGTCTTCCAGGCATCGCCGCTGTAGACGACCATCCACACGCCGTCCGGCTGGTGCGGGAAGACCGGCGGCCCGTGCATCGTGCGGTCAAGGAGCCCGGACACGGCAAGCGCCTGGTCGCGCACCGCCTCGGCCTCGAGTCGGAATCGCGGTGCGCGCGAGGGGATCCGGTTCGACGGGTCGCGCGCGAGCGCCGCGGCGGTCGGCACGGCGTCCATGCGGTAGGTCCGCGAGAGAAGGATCTCGCGCAGCAGCGCCTTGCGCGACCACCCGAGCTCGATGAGGCGGCGGGCGAGCGCATCGAGCAGCGCGCGGTCGTCCGGACCGCTCCCCGCCCAGCCGAAGTCCTCGCTCGTCTCGACGATGCCGCGGCCGAAGATCGTCTCCCACACGCGGTTCACCTCGACACGCGCCGTGCGCGCGGCAGCGGGACCCGTGAGCCACCGCGCGAAGGCGAGCCGGTCGAGCGGCTCGTCCGCATCGCAGGCCGGAAACGATGCCGGCACGCCCGGCTCGACGGCCTCTCCGAGCGAGCGCCAGTTCCCGCGCTCGAAGACGCGCGTCGTGCGCCTCGAGTCCGCCGGAAGCTCCTGCATCACCGGGACGGTCGTCTGCCCGCGCGCCCACGCGACCGGGATCACCGGCTGCTCGTCGTCACGGTCGGCGTCCGCGGTCTGGTCGAAGATCGCCATCGCGCGGTAGTACTCGCGGTGGTCGATCGCGTCGTAGGGATGCGCATGGCACTGCACGCACTGCATCGAGGTGCCGGCCCACGCCTGCCAGGTGGTGGCGGTGCGGTCCATCACCGCCGCGACGCGGAACTCCTCGTTGTCGGTGCCGCCCTCGTCGTTGGTGAGCGTGAGACGGTGGAACGCCGTCGCGACGCGATCCTCGTCGGTCGCGCCCGGGACGAGGTCGCCCGCGAGGACGCGCTCGGTGAACCGGTCGTACGGCATGTCCGCGTTGAGCGCATCGATGAGCCAGTCGCGGAAGCGCCACACCTCGCGGCGCGCGTCCTTCTCGTAGCCCTTCGTGTCCGCGTATCGCGCGAGGTCGAGCCAGACGCGCGCCCAGCGCTCGCCGAATGCGGGCGACGCGAGAAGCGCGTCCACCGCGCGCGCCCACGATTCGGGCGACGGATCGGCCGCGAGGCCCTCGACCAGCGCCGGGTCCGGCGGAAGCCCGGTGAGGTCGAGCGCCGCGCGGCGGATCAGTGCACGCGGCGCGGCCTCCGCCGGAAGCGGGATCGACGCGGCCGCGAGCCGCGCGGCAACGGCGCGGTCGATCGGGTTCGCCGACCACGCGGCATCGACGGTTGCCGACGGAGGATCCGCAAGCGGCGTCATCGCCCAGGGCTCGGGGAACCTGGCGCCCGCGCGGATCCAGCGCTCGAGCAGGTCGCACTCCTCGCGGGAGAGCGGCGCGCCGTCGGGCGGCATGCGAAGGTCCGGGTCGTCGCTGCGCACGCGCTCGAGGCAGCGGCTCGCGGCAGGGTCGCCGGCAACGATCGCCGCCCCGCCCTCGGGGATCGCGCGCGTCGCCCGGGCGAAGGTCGACAGGTTCACTCCGCCTCGCTCGCGCACGCCGCCGTGGCACGAGATGCACCGCGTGCGCAGGATCGCGAACGCACGGTCCTCGAGCGTCTCCGCGGGGATGGCCACCGCCGCGCCTGCAGGAAGCGCGATTGCCGCGGCAAGCGTCAGCACGCGGGAAATACCGAGGGGGCACCCACGGGTTGCGCGGGCGCCCCCTCGGGGCGATCAGTGCGATCGCGGCACGCTCACTTGCGGGGCGCGACCTCGATCGTGACGTCGACCTGCCGCGCCGGCGGCGCGCCGCCGGCACTCTCCCACGGCCGAGCGAGCACGAAGCGGAACGTGGCCGTTCCCTGCGCCACGGCGTTCATCCCGAAGACGGTCCACGACGGACCGCCCGGGCGCCCTTCGGCGCCCTCCGCGGGGCGAACGGTGCCGGCGGGATCGGCGCTCGTCAGCTGCATGTTCGCGGGCACGGGGCCCGCGAGCGTCCATGCGTAGCCCGTGCCCGAGGCCGCGCCGAGGCGCACCTCGAACCGCTCGCCGACGGTCATCTGCCCCCGGTACTCGACCGGCTTGGTCGCGCCGTCGCCGAACTGCGCCGGCACGTCGATCGAGAGGATGCCGCCCGCCGACCGCGTGTCGCGGTCGGACGCGCAACCCGAGAGCGCGGCGACGAGCGCGAGGCCCGCGAGCGGCCTCAGCACGACTCGACCGCCTTGCGGATCGCGTCGAAGTCGACCTGCTGGCCTGCCTCGGCGTTCACCTGCGCGTAGACGACCTTGCCCGAGGCATCGACGACGAACGCGGCGCGCTTGCCGACGCCCTTGAGCCCCATCAGGTCCTCGAAGAGCGCGCCGTACTGCCGGCTCACGTCCTTGTTGAAGTCGGAGAGGATGTCGAAGGGGATGCCGAGGTCCTGGCGGAACTTGTCCGTCACGAACGGGCTGTCGACGGAGATCCCGAACACCGAGCAGCCGAGCGAGGACCACTTCTGCCAGTCGTCGCGGAAGGTGCACATCTCGGTGGTGCAGACGGAGCTGTACGCGAGCGGGAAGAAGAGGAGGACCGTCTTCTTGGTTCCGAACACGGCGCCGAGGTCGACGACGTGGCCAGGGCGGGACGGAAGCTTGAACGCGGGGGCGGCGGAGCCGACATGGACGGACATCGAGGGATTCCCTGGATTCGCAACCTGCGCACGCGGCGCCCCCCGAGGGGCGACCGGCCGCAGTCCGAGAAGTGTAGTCCAGGCACCGGAATCGGGCAGATCCGGCGGGATGGGACCGAAATTGAGGATTGGAACGCGAATAGGGTCACATTGATGATGCGAACCAGGCCGGACTTGCGAGAGTAGAGGTCGAGTGCGCGTACCGATCGCCATCTTCGGACTCGCCTGCGCGGTCATTGCGTCCGCGCCGGCTGTGGCGCAGACCTGCGGATCACCGCTGGTCGCGGCGGTCGGCGACACGCCCTTCGCGACCGTGCCCAACACGATCGTCAACCTCGCGGGGCTCTGCGACGTGACGCAGCTCGGCGCCGACATCGTCTACAACCCGGCGTGGCTGCGCTTCCGCGCGCCCGCGACGGGGCCCTACGTGATCCAGACGTGCGGCAGCGTGAACTTCGACAGCCGGCTGGCGGTGTTCACTGACTGCTCGTCGCTGGCCAGCGTCATCGCCTGCAACGACGATACGGCGGGATGCAACCTCACGCAGGGCATTCCGTGGGCGTCGCAGGTCACCATCTCGGCGACCGCCGGCACCGACTACTACATCGCCGCCGGCAGCTTCGCGCTCAGCATCAACGGTACGGGCAGCGTGCGCATCATCGGCGAGGGCGCGTCGAACGACGGCAGCAGTTGCGCGACCGCGCTCGTCGCGACGGACGGTCTGAACGGCTTCGGCACCGACAGCTCGACCGAGGACGTCGACCTCGCCGGCCTGTGCGACCCCGGCCCGAACGGCGACGACGTCCTGCACCGCGTCCGCTGGTTCCGGTACACGGCTTCCCAAACGGGGCTGACCGAGGTCTCGACGTGCGGGCTCGCGCCCTTCGATACGCGCATCGCGGTGTTCTCGACGTGCGGGCTCGCGGACGTGCTCGCGTGCAACGACGACGCGTCCGGGTGCGCCGGGTTCACGAGCGCGGTGACCTTCGCCACCGTCGCCGGGCAGGACTATCTCGTCGCCATCGGCGGCTTCAGCGCCGCAGACGCGGGCGCCGGCCAGTTCCGCGTCGTGCCGGGCGTCCCGCCCCCACCGGCGTGCGGCACGGCGGCGCACGCATGCTGCACGGCATCCTCGCTCCCCTTCTGCTCCGACGGCGCCTGCTGCGCGCTCGTCTGCGCGGAGGATCCGTTCTGCTGCTCTGCCGACGGTTCGTGGGACGAGACCTGCGCCCTCCGCGCCGGCGTGCTCTGCACGGCGTGCGGCGCCGGCTCCTGCGACCTGCCGGGCGCCGCCGCGACCGAGACCGAGCCATGCGGCGACAGCCTGAACGCGGGGTGCGACGGCCGGGAGTTCTCGGCGATCGCGATCGCACCCGGCGCCTCGGTCGCGGGCAGCTTCTGGGCAGACGGGGACCTGCGCGACACCGACTGGTACGAGTTTCAGGCGCCCTTCGGCGGCACCGCGACCGTGACGCTCCGCAGCGGGGGCCCCGGTCGCGTGTTCCTGGTGGACGACCAGTGTCCGCCGGCCGTGCTCGCCTCGAGCCCGGAGTTCGAGACGTCGTGCCCGGCCTCCATCTCCGCGTGCGTGCTGCCCGGCACCTACCGGATCGTGGTCGCGATGACGGTGTTCTCCGGATTCCCGTGCGCCACGCCCGGCGGACGCAACGACTACGTGCTCGCCTTCGATCTGGCAGGGTGCGATGCGGTCCCGCCGGCGAACGACGACTGCGCGGCCGCCGAGTCGATCGGACCGCTCGGCGGATCCGCGCCCTTCGACACACGACTCTCCACGGACTCGGGTACGGCCCTTCCGGCCTCCTGCGACGAGGGCAACGGCCTCGGCTTCGTCCGCGACGTGTGGTACTCGTGGACGCCGGTCGCAGGCGTGGCGCGGGTCACGACCTGCGACAGCGCGGGCTTCGACACGCGGCTCGCGGCCTACGCCTCGTGCGCGGGCGCGCTGGTCGCCTGCAACGACGACGGCGACGGCTGCGGCTCGTTCACGAGCACGATGACGTTCCGCTGCGACGGATCGACGACCTACCTCGTTCGCCTCGGCGGGTACGACTCGGCGGGCACCGGCACGGTGCGCTTCGAGGTGTTCGACCCGCCGGCGAACGACGAGTGCGCCGGCGCGTTCGCCGTTGGTGCCGACCCCGTCGACTTCGATACCCGGATCGCGACCGACAGCACGCCGACGCTGCCTGCCCTCTGCGACGAGGGATACGGCATGTCCATGCGGCAGGACCTCTGGTACCGGTGGACCGCGCCGTGCAGCGGTGTCGCCACCGTGAGCACCTGCTCGTCCGCCTCGTTCGACACGCGACTTGCCGCCTACGACGGATGCGAGGGCACCCTCGTCGGCTGCAACGACGACTTCACCGGCTGCGGAGGACTCACGAGTCGCATGCAGTTCCCGGCGACGGCGGGCGCCGAGTACCTGCTCCGCGTGGGAGCGCACGCGGGGAGCGGCATCGGCACGCTCACCGTGACCTGCGGCGACGCAGGCAGCCCGCCGCCCGCGAACGACGCGTGCACGGGCGCCATCGCCGTGGTGGCCGGCTCGTCGCCCATCGACAACAGCCTCTCCACCAGCAACCCGCCGTCGCTTCCGGGCGGCGGCTGCTCTGGCACCGGCTTCTACAACGACGTGTGGCTCTCGTACTCGCCCGCCCGCGGCGGCCTCACCGAGGTCAGCCTCTGCGGCGGCCTGCGCTTCGACACGCGTCTCGAGATCTGGGACGGCTGCCCCGAGCTCGGCGGCGCGGTGCTTGCCTGCAACGACGATGCCTGCGACGGCCAGAGCCGGATCCAGGCGGTCCTCGCGTGCGGGGGGACCTACCTCATCCGCGTCGGCGCGTTCGCGTCGAACGGCTTCGGCGCCGGGACGATCTCGATCGCCGAAGGGCCGCTGCCCTGCGACGCGCCCTGCCGGGCGGACGTCACCAACGACCGACTCGTGAACGGATCGGACCTCGGCACCCTGCTCCTGAACTGGGGCGGGACCGGACCGGGCGATCTCGACGGCAGTGGTAGCGTGAACGGCGCCGACATCGCGCTCCTCCTCTCCCAATGGGGCCCCTGCCCGTGAAGACGATCCTCGCCACCCTCGCCTGCCTCGCCACGATCCTGCTCGCGCCCCGCGCGTTCGCGCAGGGCTGCGGCGGCGCAAACTCGGGAAGCTGCGTCACCGCGCACGCGACCCCGGGCTGCTCGGACCTGACGTGCTGCAACACGGTGTGCTCGTTCAACCCGACCTGCTGCAGCACGGCATGGGACCAGAGCTGCGCGGACCTCGCGGACTCCTCGTGCATCGGGCTGTGCGGCGCGACGGCAAGCGGCGACTGCGGCCTGCCGCACTCGAACCCCGGCTGCTCGAATGCCGAGTGCTGCGAGGCGGTGTGCGCGGTCGACCCAGCGTGCTGCCAGTTCTCGTGGGACACGACCTGCGTCTTCGAGTCCGACTTCTACTGCACCTTCGGCCCGCCGGTCGAGTGCGGCGCGGCCGGCCAGGAGAGCTGCACGATCGTGCACGCGAGCCCCGGCTGCGCGGACGCGACCTGCTGCAGCACCGTGTGCGGCCTCGACCCGACCTGCTGCTCGAATTCCTGGGACTCGATCTGCGTCGCGCTCGCGACCCAGTACTGCGCGGGCTGCACCGTGAACTGCCCGGCCGGATCGGTGACCGAGCCGGAGGCCTGCGGCGCCCGCACGAACGACGCCTGCGCGTCGGGCCAGACCGCCACGCCGCTCGCGCCGGGCCCCGGGGTCTGCGGCACCATCGACGGCGCGATGTCCGGCTCCACGTGGGCAGGCGACCGCGACACGTACTCGCTGACGCTCACGGACACCGACGGCGACGGCAAGGTGCGCTTCACGATGACGCTCTCCGCGAACGCGCCGGTGTTCGCGGCGCTCGTGCCGGCGACCTGCCCGATCTCGATCGGCAC
>JAIYBS010000129.1 GCA_027488415.1 Planctomycetaceae bacterium
ATCCGCGACTCGCCCGGGCACGTCTACCTGATGCTCAGCGATGTGGGCGGTGCGATCGCGGCACGGAGCGCGCCGATGCCCTGTGCGCGGGCCTCGGGCAGCGCGGCCTGCGCCAGCGCGCGCGCGACGCGCGTCACGGGGTCGTCCATGCCCTCGGCGTTTCGCGCGATCCGCGCGAGCGCCTCGGCGCGCACGGCACCGCGCGAGGCGGGCGGCGCGGCCGCGATCGCGTCGAGCCAGCCCCGCCACGCCGGCGCCTGCGCCGAGGCGGCGGTGGCGTCGGACGCGGCGACGCGCGCGAGGCGGAAGTCGAGGTCGCCCAGCGCAAGTCGCCCGGCGTCGTCGAGCGTCGGTGCGAGGCGCGCCCGCATCGCGTCGAGCGCGCGGCGCCTCCCCGGCGCACTCGGTGCCGCTGCCTCGGCGAGGCCGGCCACCGCGAGGAGCCGGAGTCCCTGCGCGGCGCGGGCGTCGTTCGCGATCGGCGCAAGCGCCGCCTCTGCCTCCGCCCGCTGGCCGGCGCGCGCGAGGCCGAGCCCCGCGCAGGCGTCCGCGAGCGCGCGCGCGTTGCCCGTCAGCGTGGACCGCATGGTGACGAGCCGCGCCGTCGCGCTCTCGACGATCGCGGCGGAGTCGCCCTCGGGGAGCGCGCCGCACCATCCGGCGAGCACGGCCGCGCAGGCCCGCACGAGCGGGATCCGCCGCGCGAGCTCCACGGAGTCGAGGCGCGCGGTCAGCTCCGGCGTGGCGGTCCCGGCCGAGAGCGCCTCGCGCGCCGCGCGCTCGGCGTCGCGCGTCAGCGCGAGCGCCTCGCGGAGCGTCGCGACCGCGCGGTCCCGCTGCGCCGCGGTGGGCAGCCCGAGCACGGACGCGGTGCCGCACGCGTCGACCGAGAGGCCGATGGTGAGGTCGTCCTCGGCCGCGTCGCAGCGCCAGATCGCCGAGCGTGGGTCGTCGGACGCAAGCAGCGGCTCGCGAAGCCTCGTGAGGCGCGACCAGGACGCGGCCGCGGCGGCGGCGGTCGACCACTCGCGCCGAGCCTCCGCGCGCGCGGCGTCCACGGCCGCGACGATCGGGTCGACGCCGCCCGCGGCCGGAGCCTCGGCCGCGACGCGTTCCGTCGCGGGCGGCGCCGGCACCTGCGCCGGCGACTGCGCGACGAGCGCTGCCGCGATCAACCAGCTCATCGGCGTCCCGCTCCCGCGGAGCCGGGCCTGCGCTCGAACCCGACGTTGCGGAACCCGGCGGCGACCGCGGCGTCGAGCGTCTCGACCGCCGCTTCCCACGGGGCGTTCTCGGCGGGGGCGATGACGATCGGGAACGCCGGCTCGAACATGCCGCCCGCGCGACCGGGGAGGCGGATCTCGGCCGCGAGCGACGCGCGGAGCTCCTCGGCGCGGAACGCCCGTCGGAGCGGTGCGCCCGCGGTGACGGTGCCGTCGGCGGCGACCTCGAGCCGCAGGGACTCGTCGTCGAGGACGAACGGATCCTGCGGCGCGGGCACAGGCGGCACATCGCCGGCTTGCGCCGTGGCCGGCGCCTGCGCCGTGCGCCGGGCGAGCTCCATCGAGATCACGCGTTCGTCGGACGCGTAGCGCGTCGTCGCGATGAAGAACACGAGGAGCTGGAACACGACGTCGATCATCGGCGTCATGTTGGTGCGCAGCGCGCCGCCGAGCCCTCGGCGCGCACCGCGCCGGGACGCGCGCGTGCCGCCCGCGAGCCCCCGTCGCGCGCGGCGGCCGACGGTCGCACCGGGCATCGCGGCGGCCATCGCGCGCAGCGCGTCGATCGCCTGGTCTCGGGACGCGGACGCTGCGTCAGCCATCGGCGCGCTCCCCGAGCACGACGAGGCGGACCCTCGCGCGCGAGCGGTCGATGCCGCTCTCGGCGAGCCCGTCCGCGACCGCGTCCATCGCGGGCCGGACCCACGAGTACGCCGTGGCGCGGTCGGCGCGCACGTTCACCTCGACGCTCGGCTGGTCGCGCATGGCGCGCGCGAGCGTGGCGACGAGGTCGCGCAGGCCGGCCTCGTCCGGCGCGAACTCGCGCTTGCCGAGCCGATACGCCGCGGCACCCCCGTCGCGTGCCGGGACCACGTTGACGACGATGCGCTGCGTGTCGTCGGGCCGCGTCGCCGCGCCGGAGGACGTGCGCGGGAGCGCGAGCTCGACGAACTCGGCGCTCGCGACCTGGCTCACGAGCACGAAGAACACGATGAGCAGGAACGCCATGTCGATCAGCGGCGTCATGTTCGCCTCGAAGGTCGACGGTCCCCTGCGATGGATCCGGCTCGCGCGCATCAGGCGCCCGCGTCCCCGGACTCGTGGCGCATCGCGGCGACCGGCGAGGTGCCGCTGCCGGGGCGGAAGCGCGCGCAGATCTGCTCGACCTCGCGCGCGCCCTCCGTGCCGGCGGAGTCGATCCGGTTGCGGACCACCGCGTGCGTGCTCAGCGCGGGGATCGCGATGAGGAGCCCCCAGAAGGTCGTCACGAGCGCGGTGCCGATGCCGCCGGCGAGCGCGACCGGGTCGGCGGTGCCGCCCGACTGCGCGATCGTGAAGAACGCGACGATCATGCCGTAGACGGTGCCGAAGAGCCCGATCATCGGCGCCACCTGCCCGAAGACGTTCAGCACCTCGATGCGCCGCAGCCGTCGCACGACGAGCTCGTCGGACATCGCCTCCGCGGCGCGGATCATGGCCTCGTGGCCGCCGGGCGCGGCGAGCAGCGCGGCGTGCAGCACGCGGCCGAAGTCGCCGCCGCGCGCGCGCGAGCCGTCGAGCGCCTCGGCGAACCGTCCCTCGGCGATCGCCCGTCGCATCTCCTCGACCGACGCCGGGGGCAGCATGTCCTCGACGCGGTTGGCGGCGAAGGCGATCCAGATCAGCGCGACGCTCGCGACGCTCATCGCGATCAGCGCCCAGATCATGGCGCTGCCGATCCAGTCGACGCGGACGGAGCCGTCCGGCAGCTGGTCGAGCGTGATGAAGAACGCGGTCGCGAACGAGGGGCCGGCGTGAGCCGGGGCGGCGGCGAGCGTCGCGGCGAAGCCCGCGAGGGCGGCGTTCGCGGAGAAGGCGTTGCGGGGTTTCGTGGTGCTCATGGTGATCGCTGCGTGCCTTGCGCCGCGCGTGCGGGCGAGAGCCCGAGCGCGGCGCGGTCGAGGAGAAGGTAGCCCGTGGCCCCGCCGTGGCGCTCGCCGAGCGTCCGGAGCGCGCGGTCGGCGGACGGCTCGACGAGCTCGATGCAGAGGAACGCGGTGGCGCGCCGGCCCGGCGCGGTCTCCGGGTTGAGCCGGTCCGCCGCCGCGACGAGGTTCGTGCCGGGGCTCCGCGCCGCGGCGCGTCGCGGCGCCGGCGTTCCGCGCGCGATGACGCACACCGCGTCGGGCTCGACGGCGTCCCAGACGCGGTCGAGCGCGGCGCCGAGGTCCGCGGTCCCGCCGGGCTTCGCCTGCTCGGTGAACCAGCGCAGCGCGGCGGCGACGTTCGCGCGGGTCGCGGCCGCGGGCGTCCCGGGGGCGAGCTCGATGCCGCTGCCGCGGGCCACGGCGACCGTGAAGGTCTGCTCGGGCGAGAGCGCGGCCAGGCGCTGCGCGAGCACCGCGCGCGCGGCCGGCAGCGCTGAGAGCAGGCGCCCGCCCGCGTCGACGACGAACGCCGCGCGGCGCCGGTCGAGCGCGAAGCTCGCCGCGCGGAATCCCTCCGGAAGGTCGCCGCCGAGCCCGAGCGCGCCGCCGAGGCGGGCGTTGCCCTGCTCGAAGGAGTCGGGCGGCGGCGCGAGCATCGCGAGGCGGCCGGCCGCGGTGCGCGCCGCACTCGCGGCGTCGGTTCGCCCGCGCGCCGCC
>JAIYBS010000184.1 GCA_027488415.1 Planctomycetaceae bacterium
CTGCCGCACCTCGACTACTGCCTGCAGAAGTTCGGCCCGGACGACCCGCGCATCGACCCCGAGATCCGCGAGATCGACCGCGTGTTCGGCGCGCTGCACGACTTCTTCCGCGAACGCGGCGTGCGCGTGGTCGTGCTGAGCGAGTACGGCATCGCGCCGGTGGACCGCGCCGTCTTCCCGAACCGCATGCTGCGCGAGGCCGGGCTGCTCGCGCTCCGCGAGGAGGACGGCCGCGAATACCTCGACCCGTTCGAGAGCGGCGCGTTCGCGGTGTGCGACCACCAGGTGGCGCACGTGTACGCGCGCACCCCGGCGTCGCTCGACGCGGCGCGCGCCGTGCTCGGCGGCGAGCCCGGGATGCAGGTGCTCGACGCCGCCGCGCAGCAGGCGCTCGGCATCCACCATGCACGCAGCGGCGACCTGCTGTGCGTCGCCGCCGACCGCACCTGGTTCGCGTACCCCTGGTGGACGGACGATGCCCGCGCACCCGACTACGCGCGCACCGTCGACATCCATCGCAAGCCCGGCTACGACCCGCTCGAGCTCTTCGTTGATCCCGCGATCCGCGCGCCGAAGGCCTACGTCGCCGGGCAGCTCCTGAAGCGCAAGCTCGGCATGCGGGCGCTGCTCAAGACGGTGCCGCTCGATGCGTCGCTCGTGAAGGGAAGCCACGGCCGCGTGGAGCTCGGCACGCCCTACGCGCCGGTCCTCATCGCGGACGGGCTCGATCACCTCGACGCCGGACCCCTGCACGTGACGGCAGTGCACGACGCGCTGGTGCACCTGGTGGAGCGGGCCTGAGTCCGTGCGCTTCGTCTGGACCATCGCAGCGCTGGTCCTCGCCGCGGCGGTCGCGGCGGCGTTCTGGCCGAGCGCCCGCGACGGCGCGCGGACGTCCGATGCGCCGACGGCCGAGCGCACGGCGAGCCCTGCCCCGGCCGGTTCTTCCGCGCCCGCCGAGCCGGCGCTCGCCTGCCCGTTGCCGCCGCCGGAGACCCAGCCGGTTCCCGCGTCGACCGCCCTCAAGGAGCTCCTCGGCGGAGACCTCGTCCCGTCGTTCGCATCGCCGACTACCGCGTCGCCCGAGGTGACCGTCGGTGCGCGCGCGACGGTCGAGCGGATCGACGGGCGCACCGTGCGCCTCGACGGCCAGTACACGATCCGGGGCTCCGGCACCGAGGCCGATCCGTACCAGATCACGTGGGAGCTCCTCGGGAGCGCCGCCACGAGCGTGGATGCCGCCGCCGGAAGGTTCGTGGTGCCGGGCCGCATCGCGGACCTTCGCGGCGCGTGGATCCGCATCAGCGGCTACTGGGCGCCGCCGCTCCTCGTCTTCGAGGCGAAGGAGGCGATGGTGATGCTCAACAAATGGGACGGCTGCTGCGTCGGCCTACCGCCCACGCCGTTCGACTCGATCGAGGCGACGTTCGCACGGCCCATGCAGGTGCAGGGCCAGCACCTCTTCCGCTTCGGAACCATCCGCGGCCGCCTCTCGATCGAGCCGTTCGTCGCCGGCACGTTCCTCCTCGGGCTCTACCGGCTCGAGGACGCGGTCATGGAGTCGTCGTCGTGACCGCGACCGGCAGCGACTCGCGCCGTGGCGGCGCGCTGCGCATCGGCGAGCTGACGCTCGATACGCCGCTCCTCCTTGCCCCGATCGCGGGACACTGCGACCTCGCGTTCCGGATCCTCTGCCGCGAGCAGGGCGGCGTCGGCCTCGCGAGCACGGACCTCCTGAACTGCCGCGCACTCCTGCGCGGGACGCCGAAGAGCCTCGAGCTCGCGGCCACCAACGAGTTCGACCAGCCCTGCGGGATGCAGCTCTACGGCAACTGGGAGGACCCGCTTCCCGAGGCCGCGCGCTGGGCGATCGACCACGGCGCGCGGCTCATCGACATCAACATGGGCTGCCCGGTCGACAAGGTCGCCAAGAAGAACGGCGGCTCGCTGCTCCTCTGCGACGCGGTCGGCACGGTCCGGCTTGCCGAGCGCATCATCGAGGCGGTGCGCAGCCACTCCGGCGGGCGCGTCCCGGTGACGGCGAAGATGCGGCTCGGCTGGGATCCCGAGCAGTTCGTCGCCCCGCGGCTCGCGCGCGACCTCGAGTCCGCGGGCGTCGCCGCCGTGACGGTGCACGGCCGGTGGACCGTGCAGAAGTTCGCGGGCGACGCCGACTGGGACCGCATCGGCGAGGTCGTGGCCGCGGTGCGGTCGATCCCGGTGATCGGCAACGGCGACGTGACTGAGCCGGAGCACGTGCCGGAGCTGATCCGCCGCAGCGGATGCCACGGCGTCATGATCGGCCGCGGCGCGCTCCGGACGCCCTGGATGTTCCGGCGCGCGCTCGCGCTTCTGCGGACCGGCGTGCTCCCCGAGGAGCCGTCGTTCCGGGAGAAGCTCGAGTGCATCGAGCGACACCTCGACCTCCTGGTCCGCTACCACGACGAGGCGCACGTCCTGCACTGCATGCGCAGCCGGATCAGCTGGTACGGCAAGACCATGGGCCACGTGAAGGGGCTGAAGGAGGCGTTCCGGACCGCCGCCTGCGTCGAGGACATGCGCCGGGGAATCGATGAGTGGCGAGATCACGGATCCGGGATGCGCGGCGTGCCAGGCGATCTCCGATAATCACTCGCCGCGAATAATCGTGCCGCTGGGACTTGCCGAGGGAAAGTCCGTTGCCATGGAGGGGCAATTCCGTGAAGTCGCTCACCTGCGGAACAAATGCCTGCAGGAAATCCGCCCGATTGCTTGCATCGCCCTGAATCGGGGATACGTTTGCAACCGCGAGCGGGATGTTCTTGCCTCGCATGGTTGGGAAAGGAAGATCGGTCGACCTGAGGGAAAGGGTCCGACCGTGTCCCCTGAAGGAGGAGGGCACATGGTCTCTGTCAATTTTGCTGCCGCTGCTGCGGCATTGGGAATCGGGGCGTCGGCTTCGGCCGGCATCGTCACCGTCTCGCAGACGTTCTACAACGCATCGTTCGCCGCGCGCACCTTCGAGTACGTGCAGCTCATGCCCACGGCCGGCTCCTCGAGCGGCACCAACTGGGTGATGAACGGCTCCGTCAGCGCGACGCTCTCGGACCTCAACGGCAACGGCGGGTTCTTCTCGTCGGCCGGACAGCCCGTGTACCGCGCGACCATCGATGACGTGGCCGTCGCGAGCCTCTGGAGCGAGCCCTTCACGTTCGCGCTGACCGGTCCGTACCTCAGCGAGTCCGTCGATCCGGCGAGCTTCTCGAACGTCGCCGTTCCGGCCGGTTCGAACCCCGAGGGCGTGCTCGGCATCGTGCTCCGCTTCACGCTGAGCGCCGGTGACGCAGTCACGATCTCCGGAACCTTCGAGACCGTCGCGGTTCCCGCCCCCGGTGTCGCCTCGCTCCTCGTCATCGCCGCCGGCTCGGGCTTCGGCCGCCGACGTCGTTCCTGAGTTATCCGAAAATCGCCGGCGGGAGTTCCTTGCCGGCAGCGATCCAGGAACCGACCGTCAGAGTGCCACGTTGTTCAGGCATCCATACAAGTGAGAGGGAAGGTGTGACATGAAGTCCAGTCTCGTTTCGATCATCGCGGCGGCAGCGCTCGCCGCGTCGGCCACGGCGGCCATCCCGGTGATGCAAATCACCGCAAACGGCACCGGCGGCGGCTCGGGTTCGTCGACGCCGACGGGCACCGCCAGCGGCACGCCGAACCAGTACAACTACACGGGAATCATCTACGCGTCGAGCTTCCGCGCCAGCTTCAGCCTGGTCGCGCAGGACACGACCAAGGTCGACCGGGCCGTGCTCGGCGGGACCTTCACGATGATCAACACGTCGGCGGCGACGCAGACGTTCTCGATCGACATCTCGGCGAGCACGATGGCGCAGGGACTCGCGAGCCTGGCCGGCGGCTCGGTCAGCGGCACGCTGACCGGCGACACCAACGGCGGCACGTTCTCGAGCGTCGCGGGCCAGCCGATCTGGGCCGCCTACATCAAGAACGGCGCCACGAGCACGACGGTCAGCACGATGCTGAACGACCCGTACTCGCGATCGGTCGGCGCAAACCTGGTTGCCTCGATCCCGGGGCAGTCGTTCGGCACGCCGATCCCGAGCATGCCCGCGGGCGCCATGGGCGACGCCGTCGGCATCCGCCTGCGCTTCACGCTGACCGCCGGCGAGCGCGTCGACCTCTCCACGACCTTCGTGGTGCAGTCGGCGATCCCGGCACCGGGTGCGCTCGCCCTCGCGGCGATCGCCTCGGGCAGCCGCCGGCGCCGTCGCTGACGGGCGACGCTCCTCACTCACTTGTCCGGATCGCCGGACGGCGCGGAACCTCCTTCTCCGCGCCGTCTGGCGCTTTTTTGGCGCCGTCCGGCGTGTCTTTGGCGTTGCCCGGCGTGCCGTGGCGCGGCCCGGTTACTTGTTGAGTTCCTTCGAGTTCGGGAGCTCGTCGAGCTTGCCGATGCCGAACTGCTTCAGGAACTCGGTCGTCGTGCCGTAGAGCATCGGCCGACCGACCTCGTCGGCGCGGCCGACGATCTTCACGAGGCGGCGGTCCATCAGGCTGCGCAGCACCTCGCCGCAGGCGACGCCGCGGATCGACTCGAGGTCGGCGCGGAGGATCGGCTGGCGGTACGCGATGATCGCGAGCGTCTCGAGGGCGGCCTGCGTGAGGCGACCCTGCTCGCGGACGCCCTTCAGGCGCGCGACGATGGGACCGAACGCGGGGAGCGTCATCACCTGACGGCCGCCCGCGACGCTCTCGATGCGGAACGTGCGGTCATCGGCCGCGTAGCGGGCATTGAGCGCGTCGATCGCGTCGCGCACCTGCGCGGCGGCGCGCTTCTGCTGCGGGGTCTCCTCGGCGGCAGGCTCCTCGGCGGGCGCCGCGGCCTGGCCGTCGCCCTCGGCGCCGTCGGCCTTCTTCCGGCGCTTGCGCACCGGCGCGACATCGACGATCCCCAGGAGCTCCGCGATGCGCGTCTCGGACATCGGGCGGTCAGCGACCAAGAGCACGGCCTCGACGCGCTGCTCGATGGGCAGGTCGGAGCAAGGCACCGCCTGCTCGGCGGACTCGGCCATCTGTTCGAACGTGGAAGGCGCGGCGCTCGGCTGGCTCATCCCGCGTAGTGTGCCAAAAACCGCGGGAAACCGCGAATCACTTGCGGGCGAGCTGTGCCGCCGAGATCTTGGCGCGGGCCAGGCGCTGCGCGCGCTCGACGCCGGCGCGCTCCTCGAGCGTCATGGCGCGCTCGCCGGGACCGACGGCCTTCGCGTTCGCGTCCGCGAGCTCGCGCTCGGCGGCGGTCATGTCGATGCCGGTCCCGTCCATGGCCTTCTCGGTAAGGAGGGTCAGTCGCGTTCCGTCCATCTGCGCGAAGCCGCCGTCGAGGACGAAGACGCGCGTCGCGCCGCCCTCGGCCTGCACCGTGACGACGCCGGTCCCGAGCTTGGTCAGGAACGCCGACGCGCCGGTCGCGACGCCCTGCTGCCCGTCCCACGCCTCGAAGCTCGCGTAGGTGGCGGCGGTGTCGAGGACGGCGTCGGAGGGCGTGACGATGGCGCAGGTGAAGGACATGCTCGGTTGCCTCTGGAGCCTGGCACGCGGCGGGGTGCCGCGTGCGGGGGCGCAAATCGTAACGCAAATCCGGTGGATGGCGCAGGTGCGGGGGTCGTGCCCGAGGGTGTCCGCGTGCGCCGGATGCGTCGTGGATTATTGCCCGTCGAAGAACCCCGCACGCCGCGCGAGCGCCGAGTTCCGGAACGCGGGTTCCTCGGTGACCTCCCGCTCGATGTACGCGGCGAGCCACGGCGGGATGGTGAGCGGCGCGTCGGCCGCCGGCAGCTCGCACTCGGCCAGCGCGACCGGCAGGTCGAGGAAGCGATCGATCTCCCAGACGCGGTCGCCTTCCGTGATGCGCGTGCGGATCTTCCGAAGGCGCATCCCCTCCGTGCGAGGCCACTCGCGCTCGAAGGTCGCGGCGTCGATCCGGCGCTCGACCTCCTCGCGAACGAGGCCGAGGCCACGCTTCAGCGTGTGCACGAACTCCACGCGGCCGTCCGCGTGCTCGATGCGGCGGAGGCGTCCGTCGAGCGAACCCGCATCGCCGTCTGCGACGGGCAGGTAGCCCTGGTCGATGCGCCAGACCTCGCCCGCGGGCAACGGATCGGGGACCGCGCGGAGCAGGAACACGCGCTCGATCTCAGCGGCCACCGCGGTCTCCCGCGCCGCCCGCCGCGGGCGCGGTGCGCTCCGCCCACTGGGCCACGAGGTTCCCGAACGCGTGCTTCAGGTTCGCGTTCGCGCGCACCATGCGCTCGAACTCGCCGAGGGCCTCGTGGGCGCCGAGCCAGCGAGCGAGCGCGGCGTGGTCGCCGCCGGCCGCGGCGAGGCCGCGCCGAATGCGCAGCCCGAGCAGCTGCGAGAGGAGGCGCACCGCCTGGCGGTTCGCGGCGTCTTTCGACGCGTTCTCGTCCTCGTCGACGATCGACTTCGCGAAGGCGTCCGCGATCTCGGCCATGCGCTCGCCGAGCCCTGCGGGGAACCGGCCCGACTCGAGCGCGTCGAAGAGGGGCGCGAGCTCCGCCTGCCACGCGGCGATGCCGTGCGTGGCGCAGCGCGCGGCCATGCCGGGCGAGCCCTCCGCGAATGCCTCGACGAAGGCGCGGTCCGGCGCGGCGACCTGCGGGCCCTCGCGCTCCCACCACTCGCGCATCGAGACGGCATCGAGCGGGCCGAACGCGATGCGCTGGCACCGGCTGCGGATGGTGGGCAGCAGCTGCTCCTCGTTCTGCGTGACGAGGACGATCACCGTGCCGGAAGGCGGCTCCTCGAGCGTCTTCAGCATGGCGTTCTGCGCCTCGCCCTGCAGCAGCTCGGCCTCGTCGACGATGAAGACCTTGCCGTTGCCCATCGCGGCGGTGCGGAACACTGCGCTCTCGTGGTGACGGCCGTCGCCGGCGATGCCGCCGATCATGCGCTCGCGCAGCAGGTCGAGCGGGATGTTCATCTGCTTGCGGTCGCGCAGCTCGCGGCTCTCGCTCAGCGCCGCGAGCTCCTTTCGGATGACGTGGAAGTCCGGGTGCGTGCCGGCGTCGATCATGCGCGCGACGGGCGTCCCGCGCGGCGGCTCGAGGCGCGCGCGCTGCTCCGCGGTCGACTGCGGGTCGAGCAGGATCCGCGCCATCGCCTCTGCCGCGCGGAACTTGCCGACGCCCATGGGGCCGTGCAGGATCCACGCGTGGTGCAGGTGGCCCGACGTGAGCGCCTTGCCCAGCGCGGCGATCGCGCGCTGCTGGCCGAGGATGTGCGGTGCGGACGCCACGGGGCGAGTGTACGGATGCCCCGCCCCCTGCCGCGGGAAACGGCCCGCCTCAGAACTTCGGGATCTCGACGAGCCGCGGCGCCTGGGGCATGGTCTTGCTCGACGGGTTGCGCGGGTCCATCGGCACGAGCAGCTCCTCGCCGTTCACGAGGTGCTTCGGGAACTTGCGCATCACGGCGTCGACCTCGGGCGCGTAGAGCGTGCTGCGCGGGTCGTACGCGCCGTCGCCGAAGACGCCGACCGTGACGGTGCTGGTCTTCGTGTCGAAGTCGTGGAAGTAGTACGCCTCGTTGCCCTCGCCGCGCAGGCGGCGGCAGTAGTCCTCGGCGGAGCGCTTGATCTCGCTCATCTTGATCTCGTCGGTGCCGAAGGCGCTCCAGACGGCCACCTGCAGCGTGTAGAGCGTCTGCGTCGGCACGGTCTGGCGGACGATGCGCAGGTCGTTCGGCCCGGGCGGGCCCTGCTCCGCGTTCGCGCCGAGGCGCGTGAGCATCGCGCGCGGAAACGCGGGCACGTTGCCGTCCACGAGCTGCTTCACGTCGGCGAGGCGCGCCTGCGCCTGCGGGTCCTTCGGGCTCTCGTAGCGACCGACGAGCACGACGCTGCCGCGCTGGGTGGAGCGCACGAACGCGTCCTTCAGCGTCGGGAACCGACGGGCGACCTCGGTGCGGATGGTGTTGGCGGTGTCGCGGCTGTCCGGGCCGCTCGCGGTCGCGAGCAGCACGCTCCAGGACGCGCGCTCCGCGTCGACGTCCGCCGGGTTCGCGCGGGCGGCGGCGGCGTCCGCCTCGGCCTTGCGGCGACGGTCGTTGTCGGCGGCCATCCGGGCCGCGGCAGCGCGCTCGGCGGCGGTCGGGGCCTTGCCGCCCTTCGATGCGGCGGGTTGCGCAGCGGCGGTTTGCGCGGCGGCGGCGGCCGGAGTGCCCTTCGGGGCGGCTGCGGGCGTCGGCTTCGGCGCCGGAGCGTCGATCTCGTCGCCGGGGTTCAGGAGCGCGGCGGTGGGGTCGGCCGCGGGGGCCGGGGTCGGCGGCGACTGAGGAGCCCGGCGTGCCTCGATGCGCTTGGGCCCCTTCGCCGGCGTCGCTGCTGTCGGCTTCGCGGGCTGCTCGACCTTCGCCTTGGTGTCCGGATCAGAGGTCTTCACCGGGGCAGAA
>JAIYBS010000121.1 GCA_027488415.1 Planctomycetaceae bacterium
ACTCGCTCGTCCAGACGTGCCATTCGGGCGCGATGTCGAACTCCACCGCGATCGGGAACGTGTCGCCCGGCGCGGCCTTGACGAGCGCGGGCGCGGCCTTCACGGACACCTTGGTATCGGAGAGGGCCTGCGCGACCGCGGTCGGGACCGCGGCGAGGCCTGCGGCGCAGGCCGCGAGGACCGCAAGAAGGCGCAGGGCGGGGTGCCGGGACGGAGCGAGGCAGGCGTTCGACATGGCTTCTTTCAAGGGTAACAGGGGTCGGACGCACAAGGACTCGCCGGATTTCCGCGGTTCGGCTACAATCCCCGTTCGCCCCGGACGTTCCAGGGCGTGTCCGTCCTGGTCTCCAGGTCCCCCGTGGCCTCGGACCGCAACCGCACCTGCCGTCATGATCGTCCATCAGTCGATCCTGAACCCCGGCTCCAGCGCCACGCCATGACGCCCTCCCGCGTCAAGGCCTGCCCGCTGGTCGCTGATGCGTGCCGCATCGGCGACGAGTGCTTCGGTTGCGGAGTCCGCGTCCGCCCGGAGGTCGCCCGAATGGGTTGACCGCCGTCGAGGGATCCTCGTTGGCCGCCAGGGCGGGCCATGCGTCGACCGGACGCGTGGCCCGCGTCGCTTTCCGGTCCGTCCGCACATCCCGTTCAGCACATTCAGTCGTTCCGCACATCCAGCCAGACATCATCAACCTCAGGAGCCACAGCCATGAACCGCGAGACCCTCGCCATCCTCGACTCGATCGCCCGCGACCGCAACATCGACCGCGAACTGCTCATCCATGACCTGGAGCAGGCGATGGTCAGCGCGGCGCGCAAGCACTTCAACTCGCTCGACACCGAGGAGTTCGGGTGCGAGATCGACCGGCTGTCGGGCGCGATCACGCTGTGGCGCGAGCTCGAGGAGGGCGGCAAGGTCAGCATCGACCTGAAGACGCTCGGCCGCATCCCGGCGCAGACCGCGAAGCAGGTGATGATCCAGAAGTTCCGCGAGGACGAGCGCAACTCGCTCCTCGAGGAGTTCGGCAAGCGCCAGGGCGAGCTGGTCACCGGCACCGCGGCCCGCTACGAGGGTGGCGCGCTCATGGTCCAGATCGACCGCGTCGAGGGCTTCATGCCCCGCAGCGAGCAGATCCCGGGCGAGCAGTTCCAGCCGGGCGACCGCGTGCGCTGCCTGATCCTCGACGTCCGCGACTCCACCAGCCAGGTGAAGGTCGTCCTGAGCCGCGCGCACCCCGACTTCATCCGCAAGCTCTTCGAGGCCGAGGTGCCCGAGGTCGCGGAGCGCGTCATCGAGATCAAGGCGATGAGCCGCGAGCCCGGCTTCCGCACCAAGCTCGCCGTGTCGAGCGTCGACAGCAAGGTCGACCCGGTCGGCGCGTGCGTCGGCGTCCGCGGCAGCCGCATCCGCAACATCGTCGACGAGCTCGGCGGCGAGAAGATCGACATCGTGCGCTGGAACGAGTCGAGCCAGGTGCTCATCGCCAACGCGCTCAAGCCCGCCGAGGTCGAGGAGGTCAGCCTCTGCTTCGAGCTCGGCCGCGGCACGATCATCGTGCGCGAGGACCAGCTGTCGCTGGCGATCGGCCGGCGCGGGCAGAACGTGCGCCTCGCGGCGCGCCTGACCGGCTGGGACATCGACATCCTCACGCCCGCGGAGTTCGAGAAGAACCTGCAGACGATCGAGGAGACGCTGCGCCCGATCGAGGGCTTCGCCGACGAGATGCTCGACAAGATGGGCGCGCTCGGCCTGATCAGCGTCTTCGACATCGAGGAGGTCGGCGTGCCCGTCCTGACGCAGGAGATCGGCATGTCCGACGACCTCGCGGAGCGCGTCGTGCTGGCCTGCCACGAGAAGGGCAAGATCGTCGCCGAGGAGCAGCGCATCGCCGCGGAGGCCGAGGCCGCCCGCAAGGCGGAGGACGCCGCGGCGACCGATCACCTGCTCGGCGGCGGCCCGATCGGCGGCATGGGCGGCGGCGCGGTCGAGACCGATGCGAGCGCGGAGAGCGCCGCGGACTCGATTCTGGGCGGCGGCAACTGACATTCCCGCCCACCCCTTTCCGGGGGACACGGGGCGGCGGCGGCGGAAACGACGGAACAGGCAGCGAACTGAGGAGCAACACGAGTGTCGAAGCAGATCCAGAAGGTTCGAATCTCACAGCTGGCGAAGGACCTTGGCGTCGATTGGAAGGACATCAAGTCCAAGTGCGAGAGCGAGGGGATCGACCAGGCGAAGACCGCCTCGAGCACCGTGTCGATCGGCCTCGCCGAGACGATCCGCGAGTGGTTCAGCGGCGCGGGCGGCACCGCCGTCGAGACCGCTCCGAAGGTCGAGGCGCGCGCGAAGACGGGCGCCGAGGACGGAGCCGAGGCGCCGAAGAAGCAGGCGCGCCGCACCGCAAAGAAGGCCGCCGACGCCGCGGCCGAGGTCGTCGACGCGCCTGCCGCTCCCGCGGCGGAGCCCGCGCCCGCCGTCGAGCGCGTTGAGCCCGTCGTCGAGGCTGCGCCCGCGCCTGCGCCGGTCGTCGTCGCGCCTGCGCCCGTCGTCGCCGAGGTGCCCGAGCTCGATCTCGCGCCCCGCCTTCCGACCGAGGACATCTCGGTGGTCACGTCGCCGGAGAGCGTCGCGCCGCACACCGTCGTCGACGCTCCCGTGAGCCCCGCGGTGCTCGGCAAGGCGCACAAGTCGACGCGGCTCGTCGAGGCCGTCGTTCCGGCCGCGCCCGCGGCCGCGCCCATCCGGCCGGCGCCGTCGCTCATCACGAAGCCCCCGGTGCGGCACACGATCCAGCCCGCGGCCGCGCCGCCGACGATGAACGTGCCGAAGCGGCCGGAGGTCGTCCGTGCCGTCGGCCAGGCGCTGACGCCCACGAAGTCCGCGCTCTCGGGCCCGAAGGTCATCCGCGTCGAGCAGCCCGAGGTGCTGCCGACCCCGCGTCCGCGCACCTTCGGCGGTCCGGGCGCCCCGGGCGGGCCCCGCTTCGGCGGCGCCGGCGCGGGTACCCGCGGCGGTCACCGTCCCAACACGCCGTCGAGCCGCACCGGCCGGGCGGGCGAGGGACGCGGCCGCGACTTCGGCAGCGCGCGCCCCGGTGACGCGGGCGCGACCGACATGAACGAGCGCGAGCGTCGGCTCGCGACCAGCGCGGGCTGGATGAAGTCCCGGCGCAAGGGTCCGGGCGGCGGCCCGGGCGGCGGCGGCGCCCGCTTCGAGCCGGGCGCGCCCAGCGAGGTGCACGTCACCGAGCCGATCTCCATCAAGGAGCTCTCCGAGAAGAGCGGCGTCAAGGCGAGCGAGATCCTCAAGAAGCTCATGCTCTCGGGCAAGGTCGCCACCATCAACAGCACGATCGAGACCGAGATGGCGATCGAGATCATGATGGAGCACGACATCGAGCTCAAGGTCGAGGAGGCGAAGTCCGCCGCCGAGATCATCGAGGAGCGCTTCTCGGCGCGCACGCGCGTCGACGAGCGGTCGCGCCCGCCGGTCGTCACGATCCTCGGCCACGTCGACCACGGCAAGACCAGCCTGCTCGACCGCATCCGCAACACGAACGTCGCGGCCGGCGAGGCCGGCGGCATCACCCAGGCGACCAGCGCCTTCCAGGTGCCGGTGAAGGCCGGCGAGAAGGAGCGGGTGGTCACCTTCATCGACACCCCCGGCCACGAGGCGTTCACGCAGATGCGCGCCCGCGGCGCCCGCGTGACCGACATCGCGGTGCTGGTGGTCGCTGCCGACGACGGCGTCATGCCGCAGACGGTCGAGAGCATCAACCACGCGAAGGCGGCCGGCGTGCCGATCGTCGTCGCGCTGAACAAGATCGACAAGCCCGAGGCGACCGACAAGAACATCCAGCGGATCTTCGGCCAGCTCGCCGAGCACGGCCTGAACCCGGTCGAGTGGGGCGGCGAGACCGAGGTCCTGCGGGTCAGCGCCACCAAGGGCACCGGCATCCAGGAGCTCCTGGAGATGCTCGACTACATCGCCGACCTGCGCGACCTCAAGGCCGACGCGAAGGGCCTCGCGCAGGGCTCCTGCCTCGAGGCGCAGATGGAGGAGGGCCGCGGCACCGTCGCCCGGATCATCGTCCAGGAAGGCCAGCTCAAGAAGGGCGACTTCATCGTGGTCGGCCGCGCCTTCGGCCGCGTCCGCGACATCGTCAACGACCGCGGGCAGCGCATCGAGACCGCCGGGCCGTCCACGCCGGTGGCGATCTCGGGCCCCGACGTTCTGCCTGACGCTGGAGACAAGTTCTACTGCGTCAAGAGCCTGAAGGAGGCCGAGGAGGCCGCGCTCGAGCGCCGCCGGATCGAGCGCGAGCGCGAGCTCGCCGCTCCGAAGATCACCCTCGACAACATCTTCGAGCACATGGGCAAGGGCGGCGTCAAGGAGCTCCCGCTCGTCGTCAAGGGCGACGTGCAGGGCTCGGTGGAGACGCTCAAGGTCGTGCTCGGCAAGATCCGCACCGACGAGGTGGCGGTCAGCGTCAAGCACTGCGCCGTGGGCGGCATCAACGAGAGCGACGTCGCGCTCGCCGAGGCCACCAAGGCGATCATCGTCGGCTTCAACGTCACGAGCAACGCCAAGGCACGCGCCCTGGCCGAGGCCAAGGGCATCGAGATGCGCCTCTACGAGGTGATCTACGACCTGACCGACGACGTGGCGAAGGCCGCGTCGGGCCTGCTCGAGCCCGAGCTCAAGCTCGAGGTCCTCGGCCACGCCGAGGTCCGCGAGGTCTTCAAGATCTCCAAGGTCGGCGCGATCGCGGGCTGCTACGTCACCGACGGCGTGGTGGAGCGCAACGCGCAGATCCGCGTCACCCGCGACGGCATCGTCATCGAGAAGGACCGCCGGCTCGAGCAGCTCAAGCGGTTCAAGGACGACGCCAAGGAGGTCCGTTCGGGCAA
>JAIYBS010000145.1 GCA_027488415.1 Planctomycetaceae bacterium
GCGACCTGGTCGACGGTCTTCTTCATGCGGCAGAAGACCACGGTCAGCGCGGCCTCCTCGTGCTGCAGCAGGTGCTGGAGGAGCCGCTTCTTGTCCCAGGGCTCGACGCTCAGCCAGCTCTGGTCGACCGCGGCCACCGTGAGGCTCTTCTCGGTGGTGACGATCTTCTCGGGGTTCCGCATGTAGCTGCGGGCGAGCTTCTCGATGTCCGGGCTGATGGTCGCGCTGACGAAGATCGTCTGCGGGTGCTGCTTCATCGAGCCGAGGATGCGGCGGATGTCGTCGCGGAACCCGATGTCGAGCATGCGATCGACCTCGTCGAGGATCGCGAGCTTGACGCGGTCGTAGGGCAGCATGCCGCGGGCGTGCATGTCCATCACGCGGCCCGGGGTGCCGACGATGATCGCCGGGTTCTTCTGGAGGGCCTTCGCCTGGGTCTGGATCGGCTTGCCGCCGTAGACCGGGATGGCCTCGAGGCCGGTGTGGCCGCCGAGCTCCTTCACCTCGCGGCAGACCTGGATCGCGAGCTCGCGGGTCGGGACCAGGACGAGCGCCGCGAAGTGGTCCTCGGGCTTCAGGAGTCCGAGCGCCGGGAGGCTGAAGGCGGCGGTCTTGCCGGTGCCGGTCTTGGCCTGGCCGAGCACGTCCTTCCCCGTCATCGCGACGGGGATGAGCGCGGCCTGGATCTTGGTGGGGTGCTTGAAGCCGGCGGCCTCGATGCCCTTGAGGACCGACTCGGGCAGGCCGAGGTCGGCGAAGGTCTTGCTGGTGTCGAACGTCTCGGTGTTGACCATCCGGGGGGGCGTTTCTCGAAGCGGCTTGGCGGGGTGCGGATCCGGGCTGATGCCCGGTAAGCGGGGGAGGGTTTTATGGTAGGTTCCCCCGCAAGCCGATCGTAACAGGCGGAAGGCACGGATGCCGCCCGCATGACCGACAACAGCCTCATCTCCATCGATTTCGACGCCCTGGACCACAACATCAAGGTGGTCCGGGATGCCGTGGGGCCCGGGGTCGCGATCAACGTCGTCGTCAAGGCGGATGCCTATGGCCTCGGTGCCTCGCGCGTCGCGCGGCGCCTGGTGCAGGCGGGCGCCTCGATGCTCACCGTCTACAGCCCTTCGCAGGCCGAGGCGCTCGAGGGCGTCACGGTGCCGGTGCTCGTCCTGCAGTCCGTGTCGCGCCTCGAGCGCGGCGGTGCGCTGCACTCGATGCTGGTGGCGGGGCGGCTGCACCTCGTCGTGCACGACATCCACCACGTGGCGGAGCTCATCGTGCTCGCCGACGAGCATGGCGTGCGGCTGCCCGTGCACCTCGAGATCGACACCGGCCTCGCGCGCGGCGGATGCTCGCCCGAGGAGGCGGCACGGATCCTGCAGGCGATCGCCGCCCGGCCCGAGCTCTCGCTCGCCGGAATCATGACCCACTTCTCGCACGCGAAGACGAGCGCCGAGCGCTGCGCCGCGCAGATGCGGGCCTTCGACCTGTTCATCGACGCGCACCGCGCGCTGATCCCGCCCGAGTGCGTGATGCACGCCGCGAGCACGTACGCGTCGCTGCGCGGGCCTTCGCTGCATGCCGGCATGGTGCGCGTGGGGATCGCGTGGACCGGGCTCGCGGGCGACGGACCGGAGGACGGCGAGCGATTCGCGTGCTGCGACGACTTCCGGCCCGCGATCCGCTGGACGAGCTCCGTCATCCACGTGCGCCGCGTCGCGCGCGGCACGAGCATCGGCTACGGCTGGGCATGGACGGCGCGCCGCGACTCGACGATCGGGCTCGTGCCGGTCGGGTACGCGGACGGCTACCCGACGCTCTGCGCGCACTCGCCCGCGCTGGCGCGCGACCAGGCCGAGCCGACGCGCTGGGTGCGCGTGCGCGTCGGCGACTGGGTCGCGGAGGCACCGGTCATCGGCGCCGTGAACATGGACCAGATCTGCGTCGACCTCAGCGGGCTCGAGCAGATGCTCGCGGACCTGCCCAACGGCGGGCTCGGCGCCGAGGTCGAGCTCTACGGCACGGACCGCTCCGCGCGCAACTACCTGCCGGCGATCGCCGAGCGCGTCGGGATGCGCCCCTACGAGCTGCTCTGCCGCATGAACCCGCGCATCCCGCGCGTGGCGGTCGAGTCCGCGCAGCCGGTCGCCCGCGTGGACCGCGGGACGTTCCGCGCCGCGGTCCGCGCCGCGCCCGAAATGCCCTGAACGCCTACCCTTTGCGGATGGCCATCGCCGTCCCAGAGCCTGCCTCCGATGCGGCCGCGCGAACCGCGCTGCGCGCCGGCGCCACGCGCGTGGGCGTCGTCCGCTACATCAACACGCTGCCGATGATCGACGGGCTCGGCCGCCTCGAGGGGATGTCGCTGGTCCCGGACGTTCCGGCGCGGCTGATCGATCGGCTCGTGGGCGGCGAGGTCGACCTCGCGCTCTGCTCGGTGGTCGACGCGGTTCGCAGCCCCGTGCCGGTCCGGATCGTCCCGGTGGGCATGATCGGCTGCTGCGGCCCGACGCTCACGGTGCGGCTCTACTCGCGGGTGCCCTGGGACCAGGTGCGCACCGTGGCCGCCGACACCGACAGCCACACCTCGCGCGCGCTCGCGGAGGTCGTGCTGCGCCGTCGCCTCGGCGCGGAGCCGAAGTTCGTCGACTTCGCGCGCGCGAGCGGCGCGCGCGACCCCGGCACCGACGCGATGCTGATGATCGGCGACAAGGTGATCGCCGACGCACCGGCCGCGGGTGCCTGGCCGCACGAGCTCGACCTCGGCGAGGCGTGGCACGCGTGGACCGGCCTGCCGTTCGTGTTCGCGACGTGGCTCACCCGCGACGGCGCGGACGCCGCGACGCAGGCGCGCGTGCGCGTCGCGGCGCGCGTGCTCGACCACCAGCGCCGGCACAACCGCGGGCGCATCGACGCGATCGTGGCCCGCGAGGCCGGCCCGCACGGCTGGCCCGAGCCGCTCGCGCGCACCTACCTGCGCGACCTGCTCCGCTTCGACCTCGATTCGCGCGCGCGCGAGGGCCTCGCGCGCTTCTTCGCCGAGTGCGCGGGTCTCGGGCTGCTGCCCTCCGCGCGCGTGCCCGACGACTTCGCGTGGTGACGCGGGAGCACGACCGATGCCATCCGCACCGCGCTTCCGGACGGCATGCGTCGCGAGGTTGTGGGAGGGGACGCGGTTCGCCGACCGGCGCGCGCGCCTGCGCATGGCCGCGGATGCCGAGGCGTTCGTCCGCGAGGTGGAGCGCGGTACCGCGTACCCCGAGGAACTCGTCGTCGACCGCGTCACCCGCTACCGGCCGGAGCGCGCGGAGGTCGGTGCGCTCGTGCCGGGTGCCGACCTGCGCGCGGACCTCGCGGCGTTCGTCGCGCGGCTGACGAGGCGCGAGCCGCTCGATGCGTCGATCCGGGGAGGGGCGATGCCCGTCGCGGATGCGGCGGCCGCGCTCGGCGTGGCGCTCCGCACGCTCGCGCGCTTTCGCGAGGACGGGCTGGTGCTCCACCACGTGCGGTCGGTCGACGGCGCGGTCCGGCTCGCGTGCTTTCCCGACGCGCTCGAGTCGTACCGCGCCGCCGCGGGCGCGCGCGTCGAGCGCGCGGGGCGGACGACGCGGCTCGGCGCCGAGGCGCGCGACGCGCTGTGCATGCGCGCGGCAGCGGCGTGCGCGTCGATGCGCCGGCCGACGCTCCACGCGCTCGCGACGATGCTCGCGCCCGGCGCCGGCTGCAGCGTGCGCGCGGCGCGCTCGATCCTCGAGCGGGATGCGCGCGTCGCCGAGGCGCTCGGTCATCGCGCGCCGCGCGCTCGGTCGGGCCCGGGACCGCGCGCCCCGTTCGCGGCGCGCGCGTGGCGGATGGGTGCGTCGCCCGCGCGGATCGCGGCGCATCTCGGCATCACGGAGGCGGCCGCCGGACGGGCCGCGTCGCGCGGTCAGGCGGCGCTCTTGCGTTCGCTGCTTGCCGCGATCGACGTACCCGCGCTCCCGGTGTTCGCGCTGCCCGACGCGGCGGCGGCGATCCTCGCACCGGAGTCGGTGCGGCGCGGCCTGCCGGTCGGGCGCGCGCCCATTCCCGCACCTGCCGCGGCACCGTCGGCGGCCCGACGCGGGAAGGGGAAGGACGTGCTGCCGGAGGCGACGATGGTGGTCGCCGCGCGGTTCCTCCGGTGGCGTTCGGCGCGCGCGATCGAGGCGCTGCCGGCGGCGCCGGGCTTCGCGGAGCTCGATGCCTTCGAGCGCGACCTGCGCTGGAGCCACCGGCTGGTGCGCGCGGTCGCGCTCCGGGTGCTTCCGACGGCGCTCGTGCCGTGCGCGCAGCGGCTCGGCCGTGCGTGGGCCGACGTCCCGCTGCCGCTGCAGCGGCGGTGGGCGGCGTTCGCCGCGGACGAATCGGTGCGCGCGATCGAGGCGCTCGACCTGCGCGAGGTCGGGATCGACGCGGTGCGGCCCGCGGCCGTCGCCGCGCACGGCGTGGAGCTCGCGATCGCGCGCGGCGGGCCGGAGTTCGCGCCGCCGCAGGGTGACGGCCCCGACGCGCTCGAGCGCGTGCTTGCGACGTGCGTCCCGTGGTGGCGCGCGGCGTGCCTCGGCGACGGCTGGCTCGAGGCGCATGCGGGCCTCCGAGCGGTCTCGCTGCGACTCGGCGGCGACGGGGGCGCGCCGCGGACCCACGCCGAGACGGCGCGGGAGCTGCGGACGTCGTCCGCGCGCGCGACGGCGTCGTGGTACGCGGCGCTCAGCGCTCGCTGAACGGCGCAAAAAGCCGCGAAGGCCCGCGCCTGCGCGCGAGCCTTCGGGAGTTCCTGGATCGGCCCTCGTCGCGCGTCAGCGCTTCGAGAACTGGTAGCGGCGACGGGCGCCGGCCTGGCCGTACTTCTTGCGCTCGACCTTGCGGGCGTCACGGGTGAGGAACCCGTTCTCGCGCAGGATCGGCTCGAGGGTCGAGTCGTACGCCATCACGGCGCGGGCGAGGCCCATCACCATGGCGCCGGCCTGGCCGGTGAAGCCGCCGCCGACGAGGCCCGCGGTCACGTCGACCTTGCCCTTGATGCCGGTCTTCTCGAGCACCGCGAGGACGGACTTGCGGTCCTTGTCCTCGGTGAGGTAGTCGTCGAGCGGCTTCTCGTTCATCTTGATGTCGCCGTTGCCGGCGCGGACGCGGACGCGGGCGATCGCCGTCTTGCGGCGGCCGGTGCCCCAGAACCAGCCCTTCGAGTCCGGGCCCTTCGTGACGGTAGCGGTGTCGGTGGTCATGTGCGTTTCTTCTCAGGTCCGCGTTCAGCGGCGGGCGTTCGGGAAGTCCAGCGCGGCAGGCTGCTGCGCGGTGTGTCCGTGCTGCGTGCCGGTCATGACGCGCAGGTTGCGGCGGATGCGACGGCCGAGGCGGCCACGGGGGAGCATGCGGCAGATCGCCTCTTCGATGACCAGCTCGGGCTTGGAGGCCATGAGCGACTCGTAGCTGCGAACCTTGAGGCCACCCGGGTAGCCGCTCCACTTGCGGATCGACTTGGCGGCGAGCTTGTTGCCCGTGACCTTGATCTTCTCCGCGTTGGTGACGATCACGCAGTCGCCGCCGGCGACGTTCGGCGTGTAGTTCGGGCGGTGCTTGCCCATGAGGACGAGCGCGACTTCGGTCGCAAGGCGGCCGAGGATCATTCCTTCGGCGTTCACGACGTGCCAGTTCGGCTTGACGTCGGCGGCCTTGATGTGGGTGGTCTGGCGGGGCATGTCTCTGTTCCTTCGAATCGACCGCCCGGACCGGGCGGAGAATCGCCAAAGATAGGGGTTTTGCCCAAGATGTCAAGGGCAGGGGATTTCCGGCCCTCGGTACGCTTCCGCGCCATGAACCCCGGACCTGCTCAGCGACGGTCGAACCTGGTGGCGTGGATCGTGATCGCGGCCGTTTCGCTGCTCTTCATCGCGCAGCCGTGGCTCGACCGAGGGGATGCTGGTTCCGAGAAACTCGTCGCTGAAGCCTCGGTATCGGCGCAGCAGGCGATCATGACCTCGCTGCTGAACGGCATGAGCGCGGAGCCGCTCCGGGACGCATCGGGTCCGCAGTTATCGGGAATGCGACCCCAGGTGGAGTCGATGGCGCTGCCGGCGGACCCCGGGTCCGAGCTCGCGACCGCGGCGCTCCTGACGCGGATCGGCGGTCGTGATCGGGCGCTCGAGATGCTGACCGGGCTCCGCGACCGCGTGAACGGCGGCGAGGTGGAGGCCGACGAGTCGTTCCGTGCGACGCTCGACGCGGTGATCGAGCTCGTCGATGCCGCGAAGGAGCCCGGCACGCGGAGGATTCCGGAGGAGGCGTGCTCGCGCGTCGTCGACTCGCTCGGCGCGACCGGTCGCATGCTCGTCGCGCAGGCGCGCGGCGATCGCGACGAGCTCGCGCGCCTCGAGGAGGCCGGCATGCTCGTGATCGTCGCGCTGTTCGCGGTGGGTACCGTCGCGTTCCTGCTCGGGCTCGTCGGCATGGCGATGCTCGTGGTGTTCCTGGTCGCCGCGGCGACGGGTCGCACGGCCGGCATCGCGCGGCAGGCGGGCGACTGGAACCACGTGTACGCCGAGGTGTTCGCGGCCTGGCTCGCGTCGTACCTGCTTCTCTCGCGCGTGCCGTCGTGGGCGATCGGCGTGTGGGTCGGGCTCGGCGGCGCGGCGCCCTCGCAGGACGTGCAGCTCGTCCTGAGCGTCGCGGCGACGGTGTTGGCGGCGGCCGTCGGCCTCTGGTGGGGTACTGCTCGTGGTCTGCCGCTTCGCACGCTCCTCGATGGCATCGGCCTGCGCCGATTCGCCGCGATGGACCTCGTGTGGGGCGTCGTGACGTGGTCGATGGGCATCGTGCTGCTCGTGGTCGGCATCGCGATGGCGTTCCTGCTGTCGGCGCTCTTCGGCGACGGCGGCATGCAGGCGTCGCATCCGATCCAGCAGCTGGTGCAGGACTCGGGCGGCCTGGGCCTGCTGTTGACCTACGCGCTGGCGTGCGTGAGCGCGCCGCTCTTCGAGGAGATCTTCTTCCGCGGCGCGATGTACCGGAACCTGCGAATCGGGCTCGGCCGGTGGGGCGCGCTCGGCAGCGCCGCGGCCTCGATGCTCGTGAGCAGCGTGATCTTCGCCGCGATCCATCCGCAGGGGCTCGTCTTCATCCCCGTGCTCGCCGGCCTCGCGCTCGCGTTCTGCATCATGCGCGAGTGGCGCGGGTCGATCAACGCGTCGATCGTCGCGCACGCGATCAACAACGGCGTGATTCTGACGCTGAACGTGCTGATGATGCGCGGCTGAAATCCGTACCCGGTTCTGTATGCACCAATTCCTTCTCCAGAGAAGGAATTGGTGCATACAGAACCGGGTACGGATTTCTCACTCCTGCAGCTCGACGGTCCAGTAGGCCTCGTCGAGGAATGCCTTCCAGCTCTGGTACCTGGGGCTGCCGAGCTTGAGCGCGATCGCCGGGTTGCGGCGCGGCTTCACGGGCTCGCGGATCAGCTTCATGCGCGCCTGCGCGGGCGTGCGGCCGCCCTTGCGCGCGTTGCAGCGCACGCACGCGCACACCAGGTTCGTCCAGCTGTTCTCGCCGCCCTGCACGCGCGGGACCACGTGGTCGAGCGTCAGCTCCTTGGTGCTGAAGCTCTTGCCGCAGTACTGGCACTGGCTGTGGTCGCGCGCGTAGATGTTGCGGCGGTTCAGCTTCACCGGCTCGCGCGGCAGGCGCTCGTAGCCGAGGAGCCGGATGATCTTCGGCACCGCGATCACGAGGTTCGGCGTCGAGACCCAATCGTGCTCGTCGTTCTCGAAGGTGCGCTGGAACTCCGCCGCCTCCGCCCAATTGGTGAGCGAGTAGCTGACGTAGCTCCCGGATTCGACGCTGATGACCTCGGCCGACCCCTTGCAGAGGAGGGTGAAGGCCCTGCGCGCGTCCACGACTCGGACGGCGCTGTAGAGCTTGTTCAGCACCAGGACGCGAGCATCAAGTGCGCTCGCAACGGTCATCCGTGGCCTCCTTGCGCGCCGGATCCTCCGGCGTGCCCTGAATACTACCCCTGCGGCGGCGGGAGTCCAATCGTTCAGGGGCGGTTCAGGCGCCCCGTCCGAGCCAGGCGAGCGCTCGGTCGAGGCCCGCGCCGGGCACGGCAATGGGCGTCTCCGGCGGAACGTGCGCCGCGACGAGCTCCAGCACGCGTTCGCGCGGCAGGCAGCCGTCGCCGAGGGCGCACGGCTCCATCGAGTCCGGGTCGTCGGCGGACGGGCGTGCGTCCCGCAGCAGCAGGATGTCGATCCGCGGCCCGAACGACGCGAGCAGCGACTGCATGTGGTCCTCGACGTCGTCGAGCATCGACGGCTCGAGCATGGCCGCGGGGTCGAGCGCGAGGCCGAACGGCCGCGGGCCCGCCGGCGATCGGCGGACGACGTTCGGGTCCTCGCCCGGGATGACGCGTTCGCACCACCAGGTGAGCGCGCTGCGCGCGTCGCTCAGGACGTGCCGAGCGTGCGGGACGAGGACGAGTCGCTTGCCGTGGTGCGAGAGCTGCGGCGCGAGCTCGTCGCAGAGGGCATCGAGCGCCGCCGGGCCGCGCATCCAGTTGGCCGGGGTTCCGTCGAAGAGCGAATCGCCGAGCGTGCCGCTCCACGACAGCGCCCACTCGCCGGGCAGCTCCGCGTCGATCGCCCACTGGCCGTCGAGCGGGTTGCCTCCGACGAACGCGCCGAGCGGCGCGCCCGGGCGGCCGAGCGGCATCGCGACGAGCTCGCACGCGTGCGGTGCGGCGGCCCCCGCGAGGGCCGCCAGCGTGCGGGCGTCGTGCAGCGCGATGATCGGGTTCGTGAACGTCACGTTCACAGGGTACGGCTAGCATCCGCGCCATGCGATCCACCCTCGCCGCGTCGGCCTTCCTGCTCGCCTCGATGTCGATGACGCTCGTCGCGTGCGAGACCGCGCCGAAGCCGGTCGAGTGCTCGGGCGCGCTCTTCAGCGGGCCGATCTTCAACGGCACCGACCTCTCCGGCTGGACCAAGGTGAACTGCTGGGACGACACCTTCCAGGCGAAGGACGGCATGCTGTTCTGCACGGGGAACCCGACCGGCTTCCTCCGCACGGACCGGATGTACGAGAACTACGTCCTCGAGTTCGACTGGAAGCACGAGAAGGAGCAGGGCAACGCCGGCCTGTTCGTGTGGAGCGACCCGATCCCGAGCCCGTCGCAGAACATGTTCCCGCGCTCGGTCGAGGTGCAGATCATGCTGACGCCCGACGCGAAGGACAACGAGGGGCGGCTCCTCTACACGGGCCAGGGCGACGTCTTCAGCATCTGGGGCGCCAAGATGACCCCGCTGCGCCCGCACCCGGCCGGCTGGGAGCGCACGCTGCCGAGCGAGCGCGTCACCAAGGGCGCCGGCGAGTGGAACCACTACAAGGTCACCTGCGACCACGGCAACCTCACGCTCGAGATCAACGGCAAGGAGGTCTCGGGTGCGAAGGACGTCTCGCCGCGCAAGGGCTACATCTGCCTCGAGGCCGAGGGCAGCCCGATCTGGTTCCGGAACATCATGGTGCACGAGCTTCCGCACACGCAGCCGCCGCTGGCGCCGCGCGACGTCGCGATCGACGGGCGCGGGCTCGAGCCGATGTTCGACGGGCGCACGCTCGCGGGCTGGCGCGAGGAGAAGGGCAAGGAGGGGCACTGGAAGGTCGAGGGCGGCGTCGTGAAGTACGACGGCAAGGGCGACACGCTCTGGAGTGCCTCGGAGTACGAGTCGTTCGAGCTCACCTGCGACTGGCGCTGGACCAAGGAGCACCAGGGCAAGATGATGCGCCCGTACATCGACGCTGAGGGCAACGAGGTGAAGAACCCCGACGGCTCCGTGAAGATGAAGGAGATCGAGGAGCGTGACAGCGGCATCTACCTGCGCGGCAGCAGCAAGGCGCAGGTGAACATCTGGACGTGGCCGGTGGGCAGCGGCGAGGTGTACGGCTACCGCACCGACACGAACATGAGCCCGGTGATCCGCAAGGCGGTCACGCCGCGCGTCCCGGCCGACCGCCCGGTGGGCGAGTGGAACCGCTTCGTGATCCGCCTGGTCGGCGACCGCCTCAACGTGTGGCTGAACGGCGAGCACGTGATCCTGAACGCGCACCTGCCGCTGGTGCCCGCGCGCGGCCCGCTGGCGCTGCAGAGCCACAGCTGCCCCATCGAGTTCCAGAACGTCTACGTGCGCAAGCTGCAGTGGAACGGCGAGCCGTGACGGGTCGAAACATGACGGGGGAGGAAATGGAGCCCGGCTCCACTTTCCTCACGCGCCGTACTCGCACCGGCTCGTGCACGTCTCGTGCACGACGACCTGCGCGAGCGCGGGCAGCTGCGGCTTGAGCCGGTCCCAGATCCACTTCGCGATCATCTCGCTGGTGGGGTTCTCGAGCCCCGGGATCTCGTTCAGGCAGTAGTGGTCGAGCTGCCGCTCGATCGGCCCGGTGAGCGCCTTGATGTCGCCGTAGTCCATCAGGTAGCCCTTCTGCGGGTCGAGCGGCCCGGCGACCACCACGTCGACGCGGAAGCTGTGCCCGTGCATGCGCCGGCACTTGTGGCCCTCGGGGAAGCAGGGCAGCCAGTGGGCGGCCTCGAAGGTGAAGCTCTTGATGAGTCGGACGTGCATGGCGGGCTCGCGGCGCGCGAGTGTAGGGGCGGGGCGCGGCGCGGGTGGAAACGAAAAGGCCCGCGGCGCGGGGCCGCGGGCCTGAAATCGGTCCCGAGAACGGGACGAATTTAGGCTTCCGTGTGCTTCAGGCCGCGGCGCTGGTCGCGCAGGCGGCGGGCCTTGCCGAAGCGGTCGCGCAGGTAGTAGAGCTTCGCGCGGCGGGCGTCGCTGCGGCGGATGACCTCGATCTTGGCCATGCGCGGCGAGTGCAGCGGGAACATGCGCTCCACGCCCTCGTTGGCGACGATGCGGCGCACGGTGACCATCTCGTGGATGCCGCGGCCGGTGTGCGCGATGAGCACGCCCTGGAAGACCTGGATGCGCTCCTTGTCGCCCTCGATGATCTTGTAGTGGACGTCGACGGTGTCGCCGATGCGGAGGTTCGGGACGTCCTTCTTGTCCTTGAGCTGGTCGGCGACGACGGATTCGATGATCTTGGTGCGGTCCATGGTGTCTCGGCCTTGCGGCCTTCCTTTCTGTCGGGCTTCCGCCCGCTGTTCCGTCTTCAGCCCTGCGCATCCTGCGTCAGGCCACCGTCGACGGGCTGCGACATGGGACGGGGAATTCCGCCCAGGGGTCGCTCCATCAGGTCGGGCCGGCGCTCGCGCGTCCGCTCGACCATCCGGCCGTGCCTCCAGCGCTCGATCGCGGCGTGGTCGCCGCTCAGGAGCACCTCGGGCACCTCGCGGCCGCGCCATTCGCGCGGTCGCGTGTAGTGAGGGCAGTCGAGGAGGGAACGTCCCGCCTCGTCAAGCCGGCTGAAGGAATCTTCAGCCGCCGACTGCTCGTGTCCGAGCGCTCCGGGAAGGAGCCTCGTCACCGCGTCGACCAGCATCATGGCGGGGATCTCTCCACCGCTCAGGACGAAGTCTCCGACGCTCACCTCGAGCGGGGCCAGTTCCTCGATGGCCCGCTCGTCAATCCCTTCGTAATGCCCCGCGATCAGCAGGATCCGGGGCTGCCTGGCGAACCATTCGACGCGGGGCTGAGCCAGGCGCTCGCCCTGCGGCGTGAGCAGCACGCGGACGGCTGCTCGGGGATCCATCTGCTCGACCGCCTCGACCGCGTCGACGAGGGGCTGGCACATCATGACCATTCCGGGCCCGCCCCCGAAGGGGCGGTCGTCCACCTTGCGGTGCTTGTCCTGGGTCCAGGCACGGATGTCGTGCGCGTGGAACTCGAGCAAGCCCGCGGCGGTGGCCCTTCCCGGGATGCTGGCGCCGATCACCGGCGCGAACATCTCGGGAAAGAGGGTGAGGACGTCGATGCGCATGACGCCTCACCCGGAGGGCGTCAGCCCTTCTTCTCGGCGACCGGCTTCGGGCCGCGCAGGGGCTCGAGGCCCTTCTTCGCGCGGATCGCGTCGGCCTTGGTGCGGCCCTTGGCGTGCTTGACCGAGAGGACGGTGTCCTTCACGGAGCCGCCGGCCTTGCGGATCAGGCTGACCGCGGTGTCCGACGGCTGAGCGCCGACCGACAGCCAGTGGTTGATCCGGTCCATCTTGAGGTTCATCTGCTTGCCGTCCTTGCCCTGGGGCTCGTACCAGCCGAGCTCCTCGATGACGACGCCGTCGCGCGGCGAGCGCTTGTCCATGGCGGCGAGGCGGTAGAACGGGTGATGGGCGCGGCCCATCTTCTTGAGACGAAGGACGACCATGGGTCGTGTCCTTTCGGGAAGCGCCCGCTTCGGTCGCGCGCGCGGCACCGTGCCGCGTTCGCGCCGGGCGCATCGTTGGGCGGGCCGTCTCGGCCCGATGTGCGATGCGCCTTCGGCAGGCGGTTGCGAGAACGGAAAACGATACCGGAAAGGGCGTTGCGGCTCAATCCCCGCGGAACGCGCCGCGGCGCGCGCAGTTATCCGGCACCGAGCGCACCCGCGCCGGCGGACGCGGCGGGCAGCAGCGAGCCGACCCACGCCACGTAGGAGAGCGCCGCGTTCATCGCCGCGCGCTGCAGCGGGGCCTCGACCGACGTGAAGAACAGGAAGAGCACGACGAGCATGCCGTACATCCGCACGGCCGGCTGGGAGTAGAAGCGGTCGAGCGTGCGGCTCGCGCCCGCGAGGATCGCGCTGCCGTCGAGCGGCGGCACCGGCAGCAGGTTGAACGCGCACAGCAGCACGTTCAGCAGGCCGCCGATGAAGAGGAACTGCATCACGTTGCGCTCGACGTGCTCGGCCGGCGCGATGCGGCCGGTCTCGATGGCCCACGCCCAGAGCGCGGCGGCCGTCAGCGTGGCGAGCGAGAGCGCGAGATTCATCGCCGGGCCCGCGGCCGCGACGAGGACGCGGCCCCGCCGCTCGTGGCGGTAGCGCATCGGGTTGGTCGGCATCATGCCCCAGGCGATGCCCGCGATCGCGAAGAAGATGAGCGACGTCCAGCCCATGTGGACGATCGGGTTCATCGTCATGTGCCCGAGCTCGCGCGGCGTGCGGTCGCCGTTGGCGATCGCCGTCCAGCCGTGGGCAAGCTCGTGCAGGCAGATCGAGAAGATCACCCAGAACGCCCAGCTGAAGAGCAGGACGACGCCGCCGTCCTCGTACGCGCTGTGAACCCACCAATTCATGGCGCGGAGGATACGCCTGCCGCGGCGGGCAGCGCGCCGTGGACGACGCGGCCGCCGAGCAAGGTCGCGGCGACCCGGGGAAGCTCGCGCGACCAGTCGCAGGCGAACGGGTCGTCGGCGAACGCGCAGAGGTCCGCGGCCGCGCCCGGCGCGAGGCGTCCGAGGTGCGGCGCGCGCAGGGCGTCCGCGGCGCCGGCCGTGTACGCGAGCAGGCACTCCTCGGCCGTGAGCGACTGCTCCGGCATGCAGGTGCCACCGTCGAGGTCGCGCGCGGTCACGGCCGCGCGGATCCCGAGCAGCGGGTCGCAGCTGACGATCGGCCAGTCGCTGCCGAACGCGAGACGCGCGCCCGCGCGCGCGAGGTCGCGGAAGCGGAAGAAGGAGCGCATGCGCGCTGCCCCGAGCCGGCTCGGCGCGATGCGCGCGTCGTCGGCCTTGTGCAGCGGTTGCATGCTCGCGATCCGGCCGTGCATGCGGACGAGGTCGGTGTCGTCGAGCGTCTGGCAGTGCTCGTAGCGCCCGATGCGGGCGTCGTCCTCCGGCGCGATCGCGTCGAGGGCGACGCGCATCGCCTCGTCGCCGATCGCGTGCACAGCCGGCGAGAACCCGGCATCGAGCACCGCGCGCACCCAGTCGCGCAGGCGGTGCGTGCCGTGGCGCGCGTCGTGCTCCGCGAACTCGACGAGCAGCCCGCGGTTCGCGGCGTCGTCGGCGTAGGGCGCGAGCATGCGCGCCGTGCGGCTCCCGAGCGTGCCGTCGATGAAGCTCTTCCAGCCGACGATCGAGAGCAGCCCGTCGCCCGCGAAGGAGCGGCCCCACGAGAGGTCGACCGGCCACTCGCGGTCGAGGATCGTCGCGAGGACGCGCAGCGTGCAGTCGTCGCGGCGGTGTGCGCGCAGGTGTGCGTGCACGTCCCGCAGGTCGCGCTCATACTCCATGCTGCCGACGGCGGTGATGCCGAACGCGTTGCAGTGGCGCATCGCGGCGAGGAGCGCCTCGCGGCGGTCCTCCGCGGGCGGCTCCGGCAGGCGCGGGTTCACGAGCCGCCACGCGGCCTGCTCGAGGAGGAGGCCCGTCGGCTCGCCCCGCGCGTCGAGCACGATCTCGCCGCCCGCGGGGCACGGTTCGCCAGCGATCATCGCGAGGACGGGCCCGTTCACGAGGCACGCGTGCTGGTCCATGCGGTACGCGACGCACGGCACGTCGCCCGCCCCGCGGAGCCACTCGCGCGTCGGCCGTTCGCCGCCCCAGCCCGCCTCGTGCCAGCCGAAGGCGCGAAGCCAGCGGCCGGGCGCGAGCGTGCGCGCGCGGGCCGCGATCGCGTCCTCGAACTCCGCGCGCGAGCGCACGCCGGAGAGGTCGAGCTGCGCCAGCGTCTGCGCGCCGAGCGAGAGGTGCAGGTGCCCGTCGATCAGGCCGGGCGTCACCACCGTGCCCGCGGGCAGCGTGACGGTCGCGGTGCCGGGCGTGGCGGGCTCGTCGAGCGCCGCGATCCTGCCGCCCTCGATCGTCACCGAACGCGCCCACGGGCGTGCCGCGTCGGCGGTCCAGAAGCGCGCGCCCTCGAGCCGGACGCGGGCAGGAAGCAGCGAAGTGTGCGCGTCCATGGGACGCATATCCTAGGAGGCATGTCGCACCACCATCACGACCGCCACCGCAAGGGCGAGGCGCCCGCTCACCTGTTCTGGACCAAGAAGCGCATCGCGATCGTGGCGGTGATCGCGCTCGCGGCGATGGCCGCGTTCGTGGTGCTGACCGCGTGCGAGAAGGCGCCTGCGCCGAAGGGCCCGACCCCGGTGGTGCCGGCGGCGCCCGGCGCCGCGGCAGCGACGAAGCCCGCGCAGCAGCAGGCGGCCGGCGTGCCGATGCCTGCGTCGGGAGCGACCGCGGGCGCGGATGCGCAGAAGATCGCGTCCGCTCCGCCTGCGGCTGGCCAGAGCCAGGCGGGCGGCTACGCGGTGAGCGGCCCCGACGGTGACCAGACGCGGATCGAGGTCGGCGGGCTCGTGATGCCGAAGCCCGTCACCTGGGTGTGGACCGCGCCGACGATGCAGTTCCGCGCGCTGCAGTACGCGGTGCCCGCGCTCGGCGTGAACTCGCCGGCGGCGGAGCTCGTCTTCAGCGTGTTTCCCGCGGGCGACGGCGGCCCGGTGGACGCGAACCTCGACCGCTGGGCGAACCAGTTCCGCGAGGGCGAGGCGGCGGCGCAGTCGAAGCGCGCCGAGGGCGCGGTGGGCGGCCTTAAGGTGTCGACGATCGAGAGCGTGGGCGCGTACATGGGCATGGGTGCGGCGGCGCCGCGCCCGGGCTACATGCAGCTCGGCGCGATCGTGCAGGCCCCGGGGCGCAACGTGTTCATCAAGATCGTCGGGCCGCAGGCCACCGTCGAGTCGAACCGCAAGGGCTTCGAGGCGATGCTCGCCGGGATCCGCGACGCGTCTGCGAAGTGACGCTGCCGCTCGGGCGTTCGCGTCGCCGCGAGTGCGCGTTTCCTAGACTGCGCGGATGACCAGCACGAACGCCCCCGGACGCTACTACGCGGCCGCGATGCAGACCTCCCTGCCCGCGCTCCGGGACCGCGAGGGCGTGCCGGGCCGGGTGGCGGAGCTCGTGAGGATGGCCGAGGGCACGCTCGCCGGCTACGCGCCGTTCCACGACGTCCGCCTGTTCGCGTTCCCCGAGTTCGCGCACTGCGCGCCGATGTACACGACGGTCGAGGAGCTCCTCGCGAGGACCGCGGTGCGGCCCGAGGACCACGTGGCGCCGTACGAGCGCTTCTGCCGCGCGAACGGCGTGTTCGTGCAGACCGGCACGTTCATCGAGCACGACCCGGCGTACCCGGGCGCGGTGTTCAACACGACGCTCCTCGTCGGGCCGGGCGGAATCCTCGCCAAGTACCGCAAGGTGAACCCGTGGATCCCGTGGGAGGTGCACGCGAGCCCGCACGACCTGCCCGGCTACCGCGAGGAGATGTTCCCCGTGGCGGACACCGAGATCGGCCGGATCGGCTGCGCGATCTGCTACGACTGGCTCTTCCCCGAGGCGATCCGGCAGCTGGCGTTCAACGGCGCGGAGGTGCTCGTGCGCGTGAGCGCGTACATGGACCCGTGGGGCGCGCAGCAGCCGATGGACTGGTGGACGCTCGTGAACCGCACGCGCGCGGTGGAGAACACGGCCTACGTGGTCGCGGCGAACCAGGCCGCGAACGTGCCCGACTACCCGCCGTTCAGCTGGCCGGGCGGCAGCATGGTGGTGGACTTCGACGGGCGCGTCCTCGCGCAGGCCGAGCCCGGCCCGTTCACGAAGGTCGTCGTGGCGCCGATCGACATCGGCACGCTGCGCGCCGAGCGCGCGCGGCGCGGCGGCCACGACATGCTCGGCCACCTGCGCACCGAGGCGTACCGCTACATGAACCGGCCCCGCTTCCCGGGGCAGGGAAGCGGGGCCGTGAGCATTGCGGGGAACGAGGCGAGGATCGCGGGGGCGAAGGGTTCGTCCCTTACTTCACCGCGTTCCAGTTGACGACTTCCCAGAAGCCCTTCAGGTAGTCCGCGCGGCGGTTCTGGTAGTTGAGGTAGTACGCGTGCTCCCAGACGTCGACGCCGAGGAGCGGGTGGCCGACGACGTCGACGAGGCCCTCCATCAGCGGGTTGTCCTGGTTCGGCGTGCTGGTGATCACGAGCGAGCCGTCGGCCTTGCGCACGAGCCAGGCCCAGCCGCTTCCGAAGCGCTTCATCGCCGCGTCGGCGAACTGCGCCTTGAAGTTGTCCATGCTGCCGAAGTGCTTGTCGATCGCGGCCGCGAGCTCGGCGCTCGGCGCGCCGCCCTGGCCCTTGGGCGCCATCCAATTCCAGAACATCGAGTGGTTCCAGTGCCCGCCGCCGTTGTTGCGCACCGCGGCCTTCACGGCGTCGGGCGCCTCCTTCGCCTTGCGGCAGATGTCCTCGATCGACATCGAGGCCCACGCGGTGCCGTCGACGGCCTTGTTCAGGTTGTCGACGTACGCCTGGTGGTGCTTCGTGCGGTGGATGTTCATCGTCTTCTGGTCGATGAACGGCTCGAGGGCGTTCTCGGCGTACGGCAGCTCGGGCAGCGTGAAGGGCATCTTCTTCTCCTGTGAAGCGGTTGAGGCGGTGGTGGCGGAAGGAATGGCCGCGCAGGCACCCGCCATCGCGGCCGCGGCGGCGGCCCCGGCGGTCGCGACGAGGAAGTCGCGGCGGTCGGGGCTGCGCGGGTCGGATGCGTTGCGGGATGCACGGTCCATGGGAGAGAGAGGATAGCCACGCTGCTACCCTCCGGAGATGCATTTCGGCGGCCAAGGCATTCATCGCGGCCCAGCGTGCGGGGCAGTGGGCGGGGAAGAGGGCGGGGAAATCGCCGCGCCTCGCCAGCGTCGCGTGTGCGTGCTGCTGACGGAGCGGCTCTGCGCGCTGCCGTGGCGCGAGGCGCTCGCCGCGGCGCTCGCTGGCGGCGCCGACTGCATCCAGGTGCGCGAGAAGGAGATGGAGGGCGGCGCGCTCGCGGATCGCGTGCGCGAGGTGATCGCGCTCGCGCGGCCGGCAGGCGCGGCGGTCGTCGTGAACGACCGCGCGGACGTCGCGCTCGCGTGCGGCGCCGACGGCGTGCACGTGGGGCAGGGCGACCTCTCCGTGGCGGACGTGCGGCGCATCGCGGGCACGGCGCTCGAGGTCGGCGTCAGCACGCACTCGCTCGCCGAGGCGCGCGCCGCCGTCGAGGCGGGCGCGGACTCGTGCGGCGTGGGCGCCATGTTCGCGACGGCGCTCAAGCCGGGGATCGTCCCGGGCGGCACCGCGTACCTGCGCGAGTTCCTGGCGGCGTTCCCGCGGGTGCCGCATCTTGCGATCGGCGGGATCACGCCGGCGAACGTCGCGGAGCTCGCCGCGTGCGGCTGCCGCGGCGTGGCGGTGAGCGGCGTGGTGTGCGGCTCGCGCGACCCGGCGTCCGTCGTGCGGGCGCTGCGCGCGGCGATCGAGGGCGGGGGCGCGTGATGGCGGGCCGCGTCACGGACGTCCGGTTCACGCTGCTCGGCACGGGCACGAGCTCGGGGATCCCGGTGATCGCGTGCGACTGCGCGACGTGCGCGAGCGACGACCCGCGCGACCGGCGCACGCGCGTCGGCGCGATGCTCGAGTTCACCGACCCCGACGGGAACCCGCGCACGGTGCTCGTCGACTGCCCGCCCGACCACCGCGAGCACGCGCTGCGTCACCGCATCCGCCGCGTCGACGCGATCCTCTTCACACACGCGCACGTCGACCACGTGTTCGGCCTCGACGACGCGCGGCTCTACAACGTGAGCATGAAGGCGCCGGTGCACCTGTACGCGGAGCGGACGGTGCTCGACGACCTGTCGCGCATCTACGACCACATCTTCCGGCCCGACCGGAACGTCAACAAGAGCTTCGTGGCCGACGTCGTCGCGCACGAGATCGAGCCGGGGCGCCCGGTCGCGCTGTTCGGCGTCGAGGCGACGCCGGTGCGGCTGCTGCACGGCGCGCTTCCGATCGTCGGCTGGCGCTTCGACGCGCCCGGGAGCTCGGCCGCGCACGGGACGGCCGCGAACCTGCCGCTCGCCTACTGCACGGACGTGAACGTGATCCCCGACGAGTCGTGGCCCCGGCTCGAGGGCCTCGACACGCTGGTGCTCGACATGCTCCGCGAGCGGGCGCACCCGACGCACTTCAGTCTCTCGGAGTCCCTGGCGGCGGCGGCGCGGACCGGGGCCCGGCGGACAGTGGTCACCCACATGACCCACGACGTGCGCCACGCGGAGCTCGCCGCGCGGCTCCCGGCGGGCGTGGAGCTGGGGTTCGACGGGCTGCGGCTCTGAGTCCGCGGGCGGGGCGCAAGGTCCGGAGAAAACGGCGCGAAAAGGCGCCCGGAACGGGCTCCCGGTCTGGCGTATCATTCCTCCCCCTATGGCACAGCTCCGCGAAATCAAGAAGCGCATGGGCGCCGTGAAGACGATCCAGCGCATCACCAAGACGATGCAGATGATCGCCACCGCCAAGTTCACGGCGGCGCTCGCTCGTGCCAAGAACAGCCGTCCGTACACCGACACCATCCGCGAGCTCGTGGGCAAGGTCTCCGCGCAGGCGGGCGACGCGGGTCACCCGCTGCTCGACGCCCCGGCGCGCGCCTCGGGCAAGGAGCTCGTGCTGGTGATCTCGAGCGACCGCGGCCTGTGCGGCGCGTACAACTCGAACGTCCTGCGCACCGCCGGCAAGGTGCTCGCGGAAGTGCGCGGCGGCGGCGGCGAGGTCGTGCTCGACGTCAGCGGCCGCAAGGCGGTCGCGTTCTTCAAGTACCAGAAGCTGGAGGTCTCCGCGCGCCACGCCGTCGGCGACCGTCCGCAGTACGACGCGGTCGAGAAGATCGCGCAGGGCTACATCGACCGGTACGTCGCCGGCGAGTTCAGCTCGGTGAAGGTCGTCTACATGCGGTTCATCTCCGCGGCGCGTCAGCGTCCCGAGGTGATGCAGCTCCTGCCCCTCACGCTGCCGAAGGCCGCGGAGGGCGAGTCGGCGAAGGGCGCGAACGCGCCCGCCGGAAGCGTGAAGCGGACGGATCGCAGCATCGCGGCCGTCGGCAGGACGTCCGCCGTGCCGTGCGACCAGGAA
>JAIYBS010000223.1 GCA_027488415.1 Planctomycetaceae bacterium
GAGGCCCCGTCGCGGCGCGTCGCCGGACGGGTCGCGGCGCCCGGTCGCGCGGGTCGCGACGTCTTTGCGCCGCGCGCGCCACGGCCCATCTTCGGCAGCGGATCCTCGCGGTCCGGCGCGAACCCGTCGCGCATCCGCATGTACGCGCCGTGCGCGGGCGCCGCCTCGGGCACCAGCTTCACGCGCATCGCCTTCTCGACGTGCGTCCAGCGGTCGAGGTCGCCGGGCGAGCGGAACGTGAATGCCTCGGCCGTGCCGCCGCCGTGACCGGCGCGGCCGACGCGATGCACGTACTCCTCGGGCAGGAGCGGCACGTCGTAGTTGATGACGCAACGGGCGGCAGGAACGTGCAGTCCGCGCGAGGCCACGTCCGTCGCGACGACGACGTCGGCCTTGCCGGCCGCGAACGCGTCGAGCGCCTCCTGGCGCTGGCGCTGGCTCCGGTCGCCGTGGATGAGCACGGTCTTCACCTCGTGCCTGCGCAGTGCCGCGGCAACCCATCCGGCGCGCCGGCGCGTGCGGCAGAACACCATCACGCCGCGCCGCTTCCCGTCCTTGACGAGGGCCACCGCCACGGCGGTCTTCTGCTCGTCGGACATGTCCATCAGGTGCTGGCCGAGGTCTCGGCGCTCGTCGGGCGTTCCCGTCACCTTCGACCGCTCGCGTCCGACGAGGTCGATGCGCTGCGGATCGCGCAGCATCTCCTCGACCTCGGTCTCGACCTGCCGCGGCATCGTCGCCGTGAAGAGCAGCATCTGCCGGTCCTCGGGCGCGCGCGAGAGGATCTCCTTTGCCTGCGGGAGGAAGCCCATGTCGAGCATCCGGTCGGCCTCGTCGAGCACGCACTGCTTGACGAACGCCAGCGACATCGCGTCGAGCTCGCACAGCTCGCGCACGCGGCCGGGCGTTCCGACGAGCAGGTCGATGCCCTCCTCGACGGCCTCGCGCTGCGGGGCCAGCGGGCTCTTGCCGAACACCGCCGTGGTCCGGAGCACCGTGCCGCGGAACAGCTTCGCCGCCTCGCGCGACACCTGCTGCGCGAGCTCGCGCGTCGGGCAGAGGACGATCGCGCGCAGACGGCGCTTCGGGTCGACCGGGCGTCCCTTCTGGCGCGCCGGCGGCTCGTCGAGCAGCCGCTTCGCGACGGGCAGCAGGTAGGCGAGCGTCTTTCCGGTGCCGGTGGCTGCCACGACGGCGGTGTCGCGGCCGTTCATCGCGGCGGGAACCGCTGCCTGCTGGACGGGCGTGGGCGCGTCCGCACCCATGCGGGCGAGCGAATCGACGAGCATCTGCGGGACACCGAGGGACGCGAATCCCGCGCCTGCCTCCGTTGCGGCCTTCTTCATGCCGCGCACTCTACGCGCACGCTGCCCAAACGACGCGGGACGCCGGGAACTCACTGCTTCGGCGCGGCTTCCTTCGGCGGGTCGGCGACCACGGGCGGTTCGTCGTCCGCGGGGACGGGCTCGCGCTGGAGCCTCTTCTCCTCGTACTTCATCCGCATCCGCTTGTGGCGGTCGTTGAGGTCGCATTCGCCGCCGTCGATCCACGCGCGGCGGACCGCGGTGGTGATCTCGAAGGGATCGCCGCTCCAGAGGACCATGGTCGCGCTCTTCCCGGCCTCGAGGCTGCCGTAGCGGTCCTCGACGCCGGCGATCGCCGCCGGAGACCGCGTCACCGAGAGCAGCATCGCCGCCCGGGCCGCGGCCAGGTCGCCGCCGACGACGTGCGCGGCGGCGCGCCCGGCCTGCGCGGGAAGCGATCGCTCATGCGCCGGCTCGTCGCCGGAGGCGAGCGAGAACGCGATCCCCGCCTTGGCGAGCGACGTCGGCAGCTCGTACACGGCGACGGGGTCGTCGTGCTCGCGCAGGGGAAGCCGGTTGATGCCGCGCACCAGGACGGGCACCTTGTGCTTGCGCAGCAGGTCCTGCACCTCGAGCGCGCCGAGCCCGCCCACGACCACGGGCCGGTAGCCGCGACGAACCGCCCACAGCACGCCCGCCTCGATCTGCCCCGGCCAGTTCGCGTCGATCAGCACGGGCTCGGCCCCCGACGCGACGCCCGCGAGCGACTCGTACCGCGCGTCCCTGCCGACCTTCGCGTCGGCTGCGCGCGCCTTCAGGTACGCCTCGGCCGCGTCGAAGAACCGGTCGATCTCGGCGAGCTTGCGGTCACGATCCTTGCGCTGCTCGTCCGCGGACTTCGCCATCCAGCGCGACTGCACGGGCTCCATCATCGGCCAGTGCACGACGACGCCCGCGGCCGGCTTCACCGTGCGATCCATCGCGGTCCACCCGTCGAGCCGCATCACGCTCGCGTGGCCGCTCACCACGCCGCCCTGCGGGAACGCGTGCGCCATGAGGATGCCCGCGTTGCGCGCGACGGGCGGGAGGTCGCTGTCGGGGTTCGTCGCGGTCGACGCATGCACCTCGGCGTGGAAATCGCCGAATTCCGTGGTGTCGTCGGTCGCCTCCACCTGAAGCGTCTCGACGAGGCCGAGCGTGGTCGCGCTCGCCCAGAATCCGGGCGTCACGAGGTGCCCTGGCGCGTCGATCACCTGCGCGTCCGGCTTCGCGGTCCCCGCGGGCATCGGCTCCGCACCGAGCCCGGTGATCGTGCCCCGGTCGAAGGCGATCCACCCCTTCTCGATCGGCGGCGTCCCGGGCACGCACGGCTCGATCCGCACGTTCCGGATGACGAGCTGCTTCTGCTGCGGTGCGGCCGGCACCTCGGTGGACTGCGCCGTTGCGACGGCGGAGACGGACGCGAGGAGCGCCGCTCCGAGCGCCATGAGTCTGGTTCGGTTCATCGGGCACCTCCTTCGCCGTCGGTCGTCTCGAAGATCGCGCTCCAGGAGTCCATGCGGTCGCAGCCGCACTCTCCGGGGCGCACGGCCTCGGGATCGATTCCCGAGCGCACCTGCTCGAGCAGGTAGTCGTCGCGCGTGCCGAGCATGCGCACGAGCAGGCTGCCGCGCGCACCGGCGCGCAGCGAATCCGTTGGCGGCGTGCCGCCGGGCGGCGAACTCGGATCCGCGCCGCGTCCGCGCCGGCCCCGCGCGCCGCCCGCGGACTCGCCGCCGCGGTCCTTGCCCCAGTCGCCCATCGCGAGCTCCACGAGCTTCGCTCGCGTCGCCGCGTCACGGGCGCGCATCGCGCGGTCCTCGTCCGCGTCGAAACGCCGCACGCCGTCCACCCACGTCTGCAGGCAGCGCGAGTAGACGCTCAGCGGATCGCCGCTCCAGACGACGAAGTCCGCGTCCTTCCCGGGCTCGAGCGAACCGGTCATCGAGTCGATGCGCAGCTGTCGCGCCGGGTTGATCGTCACGAACTTGATCGCCTCCTCGCGCGGCATGGCGCCGTACTTCACGGCCTTCGCGGCCTCGGTGTTCATGCGGCGCGCGAGCTCGTCGCTGTCGCTGTTGAAGCTCGTCAGCACGCCCGCGCGCCACAGCATCTGGCCGTTCCACGGGATCGCGTCCATGACCTCCACCTTGTATGCCCACCAGTCGCTGAAGCTCGAGGCTCCCGCGCCGTGGCGCGCGATGTCGTCGGCCACCTTGTAGCCCTCGAGCACGTGCTGCAGCGTGCCGACCTTGAAGCCGAAGTCGTCGGCGATGCGCAGCAGCATGGCGATCTCGTCCTGTCGGTAGCTGTGGCAGTGGACGAGCCGCTTGCCCTCGAGGATCTCGGCGAGCGCCTCGAGCTCGAGGTCGGGCCGCGGACGCATGGTCCGCGCGCGCTCCGCCTCGGGCAGCGCGGCCCACCGCTCGTTCGCCTCGCGCCACTCGCGCGCGGACTGGAAGCGGTCGCGGATCAGCGTCTCGACCCCCAGCCGCGAGCTCGGGTAGCGCTTCTTGCTGCGCGTCACGTTCTCGCCGAGCGCGAACTTGATGCCCGGGATCGCGCCCTTCACGGGGAACGCCGCCGCCGGCTCGCCCCAGCGGATCTTCACCACGGAGTTCTGCCCGCCGATCGGGTTGGCGCTGCCGTGCAGCTGGTTCGCGGCGACGAGGCCGCCGGCGAGCTGTCGGTACCAGTCGACGTCCTCCGCGTTCACCGCGTCGGCGATGCGCACCTCGGCGGTCACGTTCTGCGTCCACTCGTTGACGCCGCCGTCGATCCCGGTGTGGCTGTGGCAGTCGATCAGGCCCGGCGTGACGTGCTTGCCCCGGCCGTCGATCACGTGCAGCCTCCCGAGGTCTGCGCCGGCGATCCCCGCGCGCAGCCCGCGGCCGACGGCAGCAACCTTTCCGTCGCGCACGAGGACGTCGGCATCCTCAAGGATCCCGTCCTTCGCCGCGGTCCACACCGTGGCATGCTCGACAAGCACGAGCCCCGGCGCGAACGGCTTCTCGATGCCGTAGTCGGCGAGCGGGAACGTGCGCGGGATCGAGGCGAGCACCGCGGGCACGTCGACCTTGCGGGGAGCCTTCTTCTGGTCTCCGTTCTTCGCGTCGCCGTTCTTCGCGGCACCGCATTCCTTCGCATCCGCCTCCGGACCGCCCTCCGCGTCGCGGGCTTGGCGCCTGGCCGCGGGCGGCGC
>JAIYBS010000137.1 GCA_027488415.1 Planctomycetaceae bacterium
CCTCGCGCTGCGCCTGCGCCGCGCGTTCCATCTGCGCCTTGGTCTCGGGCGAGAGCTGCGACCGCTCCTTGCCGACCGACTGCGAGGCGGCCTGCTGCGTGTCACGACGCGCGGACTCGATCCGCTCCGCGAGCCGATCGATCCGCCGCGCGATCTCCGCCGTCGCGCGATCGCGATCGAGCGATGCCTCGAGGTCGGCAAGCGCGCGCTCCGCGTCGCGGGACGATTCGGCCGCGGCCTGGGACGCTCCCTGTTTCGGCGCGTCCTCCGCGGCGCGCTGCGCGGCCTTCGACGCCTGCTGCGCGAGCTGGCGGGCCTCGTCGATCGACTCGTCCAGCCCGTCTCCCTGCGCCTTGTTCCGCTCGAGCCTCGCGGAGAGCTCCGCCAGCGAGCGCTCGAAGGACGCCACGCGGTCCGCCATGCGCGACTGCGTGCCGGCAAGCTGCAGGCGGTCCTGCGCGGTCGATTCCTCGCCCGACTCACCGGTGCGTCGGGCCGCGTCGTCCATCGCGTCGGCGATGCCGTCCTGCTCTTCGCGAAGCCGCGCCGCGGCATCGCGCATCTGCCCGAGGCGCGACCGCACCTGCTCGACGAGCTCGGTGGGCGCGATCACGCGGAACACGCGCGGCGAGCTCTCCGTCGCAGCGCGTCCCGAACCGTCCCGCTCGTAAGCGTCGACGGCACGCGCCACGCACACCACCCGGTCACCGGCCTGCGCGCCGATCTCGGCGATCGAGACGACCCGCTCCACGCGCGCGGCGGGGCCGGAGTTCCCGTCCTGCGTGAGCGCTACCTTCGGATCCTGCCCGGTCCGCACCACCGACGCCTCGAGCCAGAGCCGCTTCACCGAGAGATCGTCGCGCGACTCGGCGATGACGGTCGGCGCGGCGTCCGGCGTGACCGACTCGTCCGCCGCCGGCTCCACGATCGCCACGACCGGTGCCGCGTCCTCGATCGCCGGGATCTCGAACGCGATGCGCTCCGAGGGCATGATTCCCTCGGCACCCACCGGGCGAAGCTCGACCACGCCGCGACCGGAGGCACGCCACCGGAGCGTCCAGCGCCCGGGCGCCTCGGCATCCACCGAGAGTTCCGGAGCGATCGACTCGCCTTCGTTGCCAGCCACCGTCACGGTGCGCGCGAGCCACGCGGCGCGTTCCTCCGCGACCTCGGGCGGCGCCACCGTTCCATCCATCTCGAGCGCGAGTTCGACGTCGGAGCCGGCAAGCACCGGCGGCGACATCGTCGCGCGGCGGTCGGTGCCGTTGCCGAGCTCCGCCTCCCGAGCATCCACGGCACCGGCGGCGTAGGACGGCGGACGAACCGTCGCCTTCGCGGATCGCACAGCCGGCGGCGGCACGAGCCGCACCGTGACCGGGAGCGTCTCCATGTCCTCCGTGCGGAACACGACCTCAATCGCGTCGCCGTCGGTCTCGACGAGCCGCTCGAACGCGCCGTCCGGCTGCGCCGAGAGCGTGACGCTCTTCCATTCGCCGGATCCGTCCCGGAGCACGCGGTACTCCGCATCGACCCGCATCTCCTGGGGTTCCCCGCGCACGGCCTTCGCGCGGAGCGCAAGCGCCGCACCGCGCGGATGGACCATCGACGCGAACGCGGGCTCGACCATCGTGCGTGCCGGCCACTGCACGTCCGCGAACGGCGTCGCAAGGCGCAACAGCGCGATCCGGCTCGTCTCCGGCGCAAGCCACGCCAGGCAACCGAACGCGACGGCCGCTGCTGCCGCCGCCGAAACTGCCTTCCGCATCGGCGCGTGATCGATGCGCTCGCCGAGCACGGTCGGTGCAAGCCGCGATGCACCGTCGACCGCCTGCTCGACGAGCGCGGGCGATCCGGCGAGCGCTCCGTCGCCGCCTTCCGCGAGGTCCGTGCCGGTCGCAAGCCTGCCGCGCGCATCCTCGCGTCCACGCTCGAGGCGAAGCGCGACCTCGACAAGCGGCGGCGAGAACCGAACGGCGGGAAGGACGCGGAACCACGCCCACGCAGCGCCGCCCGCCACGAGGGCAAGCAGCTCGGCGAATCTCGCGGCAGGCGGGAGCCGCAGCGTCCGGTCGAGCACCACCGCGACGACGATCGCGAGGAAGCCGAACGCGATCGCCTGCGCCGATCGCTCCACGACGAGCGCACGACGAAGCCGTCCGCGGAACGCGGCGAGGCGTGCCACAAGGTCTCGCGACGCGGTGCTCATGCGAGTCGCACCATCCTTCGCAGGACCCACTCCGCGGTCAGGAGCGACATCAGCGCGATCAGCGCCGCCGGGCTGTTCCACAGCGGATCCTGGATCGGGCTCTCGGTGCGGATCGACCGGTTCGGCAGCGTCCGCACCAGCGAGGCCGCGTCGTCGGGTCCGACCACACGACCGCCCGTCTCCTTCGCGATCGACTCAAGGAGCGGCCGGTCCGCCTCGGCGTCGCGAAGCTCGCGGTCGCTGCGCACCACCTCGAGCCCGGCGCCGGTTCCCGCGCGCGCGGCAAGCGACGGATCGCGCGGGCGGACATTCCAGCGTCCCTCGCGTTCGGGCGTCCATCGCGCGACGAACGTCCCGCCAGGCCCGATCGCCGCCTCGAATTCCGCGGTCGCGGCGCTTCGATCCTCGGGCACGGCCTCCAGCGCGACGGTCGCAGGCGGCGAGCCCGGCGGAAGCTCGACCTCGACGCGCACCGGGTCACCGACCACCGACCTGCCGGGCTCGATCGCGATCCGAACGTCCTCGCGGCCCGTCCCGAGCGTCGGCCGCGCGAGCGACCGCAGGAGCTGCACCCAGAACCGCTCGGGGTACGTCTCGCCGCGCCCGTTGCGCCAACGCCAGATCTCGTCCGTCGCCACGTACAGCACGCTGCCCGCCCCGTAACGCATCGAGAGGACGAGTGGCGCGCGCGCTCCCTCGACGTCCTGCACCGACTCAGCCAGCACCTCGGTCGCGGGCTTCAGCGCGGACGCCGGGATCCGCTGCGCCCATTCAAGCTGCGCCCATCCCTCCTCCTGCGAGCGGAGCTCCTCGGGGAACGGCGCCTTCGGGTCGTCCGCGAGCCGCAGCACGCCGAGCCGCGCGGCAAGCGGCGTCGGCTCGAGGTTCACGGCCTTCGGCAGGCGCTCGAGCTCGTACGGACCGGTGAACGGAATGAGTTCCTCGAGCGACGTGCCGGCCCACGTGCGCGGAGTGCTCCTGGCGCCGCCGATCCACGCGAGGCCCGCGCCGCGCTCACCCACCGCACGACGAAGCTCCGCCACCTGCTCGCCGGTGAAGAAGGTCGCGGGCATGTCGCCGAGGATGAAGAG
>JAIYBS010000364.1 GCA_027488415.1 Planctomycetaceae bacterium
CACGAACGACGCGTGCGCGTCCGGCCAGTCGGCGACGCCCCTCGCGCCGGGCCCCGGCGTCTGCGGCACGATCGACGGCTCCATGTCCGGCTCCGCATGGGCAGGCGACCGCGACACCTACTCGCTGACGCTCACGGACACCGATGGCGACGGCAAGGTGCGCTTCACGATGACCTTCTCCGCGAACGCGCCCGCGTTCGCTGCGCTCGTGCCGGAGACTTGCCCGATCTCGATCGGCGCGGCACTCGTCCACGCGAACGCGAGCGGCTGCACCGACACCATCACCGCTGCGTGCGTGCCGCCGGGGAACTACCGGATCCTCGTGGTGCCCGGCTCGTTCCCGACGCCGTCCGTCAGCTCGTCCATCAGCTGCGACCTGCCTCGCCGGTACCGGCTCGCCTACGACGCGCAGCAGGCCGGCTGCCAGCCCGTGTGCTCGAGCTCGACGGGACCATGCTTCGACGCGCACGCGGGGGTCGGCTGCAGCGACAGCACCTGCTGCACGGCGACCTGCACCATCGACCCGTTCTGCTGCAGCCAGTCGTGGGACACCGACTGCGCGCGGACCGCGGCCGTCTCGTGCGGCGCTCCGCTGCCGCCGAACGACACGTGCGCCAGCGCCCTGCCGATCTCGGTCGGGCAGTCGATCCCGTTCTCGACCATCCGCGCTACGGCGGGATCGCCGGCGCTGCCGGCCTCGTGCGAGACGGGCACCGGCATCGCGTTCGGCTCGGACGTGTGGTTCACCTACGACGGCGAGCGGAGCGGCGCGATCGTCGCGAGCACCTGCGGGTCGATCGCCGACATGCGCATCGCGGTGTACGAGGGGACCTGCGCGGGGCCGGTCCTCGTCGCGTGCGGCTCGAGCAGCATCGTCTGCACGCCGACCAGCGGCGCGCGCGTCCAGTTCCAGGCGGTGTGCGGGACCCAGTACCTGATCCGGGTCGGCGGCGAGAACACGGCCGTTGCCGGAAGCGCCACGCTCACGCTCGCGAGCCAAGGCCCGATCTGCCCGGCATTCTGCCCGTCCGACCTGAACCGGGACGGCTCGGTCGGCGGCGCGGACATCGGCCTCCTGCTCGGGAACTGGGGCTGGTTCGGACTCGGCGACCTCGACGTCAACGGCATCGTCAACGGCGCGGACCTCGGGATCATGCTCGGCGACTGGGGCACCTGCCCCTGACTCGGACGAGCCTGACGCGGTCGCGGCGCGAGGCGCGCCGCATCGGCATCACCCTTCCGCCTTGAGCCGCTCCACGAGCGCCCGACGCATGATCTTGCCGGTCGGGTTCCGCGGCAGCATCTCGAGCACGCGGAACTCGCGCGGCACCTTGTAGGGCGGGAGCTTCTCGCGGGCGAAGGCGCGGACCGCGGCCTCGTCCCAGGCTGCGCCGTCCTTGAGCTCGACGAAGCAGATCGGCACCTCGCCGCGCGAGGGATCCTGCAGGCCGACGACCGCGGAGTCCTTGACGAGCGGGTGATGGTTCACGACCTCCTCGATCTCGCGCGGGAAGACGTTCTCGCCGGAGATGATCAGCATCTCCTTGATGCGGCCCGTGATATAGAGGAAGCCCTCGGCGTCCATGCGCCCCATGTCGCCGGTGCGGAAGAAGCCGTGCTCGTCGAACACGCCCGCGGTGAGCTCGGGCAGGTTGTAGTAGCCCTTCATCACGTTCGGGCCCTTGATGCGGATCTCGCCGTCCTGGCCCGGGCCGAGCACCTTGCCCTGCGGGTCGACGATGCGCTCCTCGACGTCCGGCAGCGCGCGGCCAACCGAGTGCGGCCGGTACTCGTCGGGAAGGCACCAGTTCGTGCAGGGCGAGGTCTCCGTGAGGCCATAGCCCTCGTTGATCCGCTTGCCGAACCGCTCGAGGAACCCGCCGGCGACCTTGTCGGGGAGCGGCTCGCCGCCCGACACCACGTACCGGAGGCTCTCGAAGTGCTCGGGACCCGCGTGGCGCGCGTGCAGCAGCGCGTTGTACATCGACGGAATCGCGACGAACACCGTCGGACGGTGCTGCTTCGCGAGCTCGACGAGCTTGCCGGGGACGAACCGCGCGGTGTAGATCGCCTTGCAGCCGACCGCGAGCGGGAGCAGCGTCATCACCGTGAGCCCGAAGCTGTGGAACTGCGGCATGACGCCGAGCATCGAGTCGCGCTGGTCGAACTTCGCCCAGCGGACCACCTGGCTCACGTTCGACGAGAGGTTCCGCTCCGAGAGCATGACGCCCTTGGGCTTGCCGCTCGTGCCGCTCGTGTAGAGGATCACCTGCGTGTCCTCCGCCGCGGGCGACGGCCCCAGGCGCACGGGCGGCACGCCGCCGAAGCGCATCTGGTCGAGGCGGATCACCTCGAGCCCCGGCAGCGGACCGCCGATCAGGTCGATCATCGGCCCGACGGCGAGCACCGCGTCGAGCCCGGCGTCCTTGGCGATGTACTCGAGGTCGCCGCGCGACAGCAGGTAGTTGAGGGGCACCGCGGTGCGGCCCGCCATCCACGTGCCGAGGAGCGCGGGCGCGAACATGCCCGAGGTCGGAAGGAGGATGCCGACGTTGCGGGCGCGGCTGCGGCGGGCGACCTCGCGGGCGAGGTGCCACGAGGCGACCATCGTGGTGGCGCCGGTCCCCGTGCGGAAGTCGTCGACCGCGACCGGGCTGAAGGCGCGTCGAGCAAGGCTCCACTGGATCGTGCGGAGAAGCGTCATGTTTGCTGCGGGAAGGATGCTCCCGTCGGCCGATACCATACCCGCGTGCGAAGGACTGCACCGCTCCCGACCTCGGCATCCGCCCTGCTCCTGGCCCTCGCGGCCGCCGCGGCCCTCGCCGCGCCGGGATGCGAGTCGGCACCCACCACGACGATGGACGACGCGCTCCGCGCCTACGAGGCGGGCCGGTGGGCGGACGCGCTCAAGGCGTCGAAGCAGGTGCAGCAGTCGTCCGCCGACGGCGCGGTGCGGCAGCAGGCCGCCTACGTCGCGGGATGCGCCGCGCAGGAGCTCGGCCGGGCCGACGAGGCCCGGGGCTCGTTCGCGATCGCCGCGAAGAGCTCGGACCCGGTGGTCGCCGGCCGCGCGCTCGTGATGCAGGGCAACATGGCGGTCGAGGAGCGGCGGTGGGCGGACGCGGAGTCCGCGTACTCCGCCGCGGCCTCGAAGCTCCGCGGGCGCGACGCCGAGCTCGCGCGCGAGCAGGCGCGCGACGCGGCAGCGCAGGTCGCGGCATCGCGCAACGCCGCCGCGGCGGGCGTGCCCGCGGTCCCCGCGCCGAAGCCGGCGATGCCCGCGCCGACTCCCCTGCCCGAGCCGGAATCGGACGCGCCGTGGACCGTCAGCGCCGGCGTCTTCGGCACCGAGACCGCGGCCCGGACGCGCGCGACGAACCTCTCCAAGATCGTGAAGGCGGCCGGGCTTCCGACGCCGCGCGTCCTCGCGGTCAGTTCGCCCGGCAAGCGCGTGTGGATCGTCGAGGTCGGGTCGTTCGACGACCGCGCGAAGGCGGAGGCCGCGCGCAAGAAGGTCACCGTCGGCGACGCGCAGGTGGTGCGATCGCGCGTGCCGCAGCCGCCGAAGTAGGCATTCGATTCTGCGGGCACGAGGGCCGAGCGGGCGGCGCGCCGGTCAGGGCGCCGCGGCGGCAGCGG
>JAIYBS010000267.1 GCA_027488415.1 Planctomycetaceae bacterium
CGCTCGACGCCATCGTCTCGGTGCTGCCCCGCCTCGGCGACGTCGAGACTCGTCGCGGGCTGCTCGCGGCCTTCGCCGAGTTCCGCGATGCCGACGGCACGATGCCCGACTCCCTCTGGCGGGGTGCGGGAAGCGCGGGCCTGCTCGCGGCGCTCGAGCACCCGGGCACGGGCCCCGCGCTGGCCTTCGGCGAGGCCGCCCTCGCGTGGCTCGCGCCCCGGACCGGCGAGGTCTGCGACGCCGTCCTCCGCGGCGACCCTGCCGCGGCGGCCGACGCCGTCGACGCGTGGCTCCAGGCCACCGAGGCCGCGACCACCGGCGCGCTCCGTGACGAACGGGATCCCCGCATCCTCGGGCTCCTCGACCTTCTGCTCCGTCGCGGCGCCACGATGGACCGCCCCGGCACGAGCGCCGACGCGGCCGGCACGCTGCTCGACGCGCTCTCCTGGACGGGCTCGCCCGTCCGTCGGTCGCGGATCGAGGGCGCCCTCCGCGCGTGGTTCGAGGATCCGGCGGTGTCCGCGCAGTCGCTGCACGGGCTCACCAGCGTGCTCGCCGCGCGACGACCGGGTTCGTGGTGGGAGCCGTGGCTCGTCTCCGACGCCCGCGCGGACATGGCGTCGCGCACGTTCACCGCGGACCGGTTCCGCGCGGCCCTCGCCGCGGCGCCCGGCGAGGTGGAGCGCACCGAGGGGCCGCGGATCCGCGGCGTGCGACCGGAGGCCGTCGATCGCTGGATCCGCGTCTCGCGACTCGCGCTCGCCCGCACGCCGGGCGCGGACCCCGCGCTGCGCGTCGCGCACGCGGCCGAGCTCCTCGCGATGGTGGAGGCGGTTCGGCTGCTCGAGCGCGGGCGCATCAGCGATGCCGAGGCGCGCATCGCCCAGGTCGAGGATCCCGAGGGGATCGCGCCGGACGACCTCGACCGCTGGAAGGGACGCGTGGAGCGAACGCCCGGTCGGACGATCGGCGCGGATGGCCGCCTCGACCAGGAGCTCCGCAATCGCGCGTCGATCGACGACAAGCTCGCGTACGTGCGCGCGTTCCGCACGCGGGCGATCGGCGACCTCGGGCCGATCGACGCCGCCGTCCTCGCCCGCGAGGCGCTTGCCTCGCCGTCGACGCAGATGCGATCCGTCGCGCAGGGCGTCGTCGCCGACGTGTTCGGCGCCGGCCCCAACGTGGTGGCGGCGGTCGCCGCGGAGGTCCCGTCCGCGGTCGATGCCGGCGAGGCGGCGTCGCTCGCGGGATCGCTGGCCGGGCAGCCCGCGCCCCGCGGCGGCGACGACGCGCGGCGTGCCGCGTCGGTGCTGCTCCTCCTCGATCACCACGCCTCGCTCGTTCCCTCCGACCGCAACCGGCTCGATTCGGTCGCTCAGGAGTTCGTCTTCTCCGCGAACGCGGTCGTCGGCTCGCTCGGCGGCACGGAGCTCGGCTCGCGCGCGTCGCCCGATGCCGCGCTTCGCGCCTGGTTCGACGCCGCGCTCGCGGACGCGCGCGCGGTGCTGCCGCCTGCGGCGTTCCGCGAGGTGTCCGCGGCCGCCGAGGCTCGCCGTCGCCTCGCCGCGCCCGGGCCCCAGGCCGCGGTCGCGGAGCTCGCGTCGCTGCTCGGGCTCGATGCCGCGGTGCTCGCCGAGCGCGCGCCCCGGCGCCGCGCCGTCGCCGAATCGATCGTCGCTCGGGCCTCGGCCGACCGCTCGGTCGCGCCGGACGCGTTCGCCCAGCTCCAGGCGACGTGTCGCGCGCTTCTCCAGCTCGCGCTCGAGTCGGTCGCGCCGGAAGGGGGCGAGTCGTGAGGCGCGCCTGGCACGATCGTTGGTCCGCGTTCGCCTGCGCGCTCGCCGCGGCCGCTGCGCTCGCGGGTGCCGCCGCCCGTCCCGACGGGGCGTGGCGCGATGAGCTCCCGCGCCGGCTCGCGTCCCTCGCGCCCGAGCGCCCGGCCGAGTACCTCGAGCTCGCCGAGGACGTCATCGATCGCTCTGCCGGAGCTCCCTCGGCGGCGGCCGACCGAGAGCTCGCGCGCCGCCTGGCCGCGATCGCGGGTGCGGTCGACGTCCCCGGCTCGGGGCGGAGCGCGGCGCTCTTCCTCGCCGAGCACGCGGAGTCGGACGTCGAGCGCTCCCGGATGCTCGCGCTCGCGGACGTCCTCGACCCGGACTCGGACGCGCGCGCCGAGATGTCGGAGCGGACCGATGCCGTGATGGCGCTCGTCCGAGCATTCGCGCTCTACCGCCGCGGCGAGGCCGTGCGCGCTCGCGATGCGATCGGTGCCGCCGGTGCCGCGACGCTGCTCGACCGGCATCCCGAGATCCTGCAGGGCGGCGCGGCGCGATTCCTCGCCGATTGCAACGCCATGCGGTCGGCGGGCCCTCCGGCGATGTCCGCGCAGCAGCTCGAGGCGCTGCACGCGCTGGCCGCCGGCGCGATCGCCGGTGCACCACGGAGCTGGGGCGAGTCGATCGCGCAGGGCGGCGCCGCGCCGCTCCCGGAGATCGACGTCGGGGATCCGAAGGCGATCTTCGGCGTCGACCCGGCGGAGTGCCTGTGGCGCGACGGCGCGTGGGTTCGCCGGCCGGGGTCAGTCGGGCGCTGAGGGCGAAGCCGGCCCGGGCTTGGGCTCAGGCTCTGGCGTGGGCTCGGGCTCCGCCGCGGTCGCCGACTCGCCACCGAGGAGCACCTCAACCAGCTTCGCGCGCTGCCGTTCGTCGAGGATCTTCGACAGCTCGCCGAAGAGCTTCTCGCGCTCGCGCCTCGTCAGCTGCCCGCGCTCGCGCTTGCCCTGGATCTCCTGGATGGCGATCTCCATCCCGACTTGCTTCACGCGCTCGGCCTGCTCCGGGGTCAGGTCGAGCTGCTTCGTGATCGCCTCGAACTGATTGACCCTCGTCTGCGCCCGCCGCTGGAGGGTCTGCCTCGTCAGCTGTCCCAGCGCGTCGAGGCGCATGCGTGCGTCCATGCGTTCGCGTTCCGTTCCCGCGGCCGGCGTTCCGGGGACGGCGACCATCGTCTTCGCGAGCTCGGCCTCTCGCGCACGGCGCCACTCGTCGACCATGGCCTTCGCGCGTGACAGCTGGTCGGCGTCGAGCACGTCCCGGGCCTCGTCGAGGAACGTGCCGCGGTCGAGGAACGGTGCCATCGCCGTCCGGAAGTCGCCGAGCTGCCGAAGGGCCGCCATGCGCTCCTTCGCCGGCATGGTGCGGATCGACTTCAGGACCTCCCCGACCTTGAGCGCGTCGTCGTAGTTGGCCATGAGGAGCTCCTCAAACGCCTTCGCACGCCGGGAAGCGATCGCCTCGAGCCGCGTCCGCTGGTCGTTCTCGAGCGGCATGCGGAACACCGCCGCGACCTCGGGCTCGTCCTCGAGCGGCAGCAGGTCGCCGTCGAAGGATCGCTCCACGATGGTCGGAGCGGCAGCCGGGGCCGCCGCCGACGGACCGGCAAGGAGCCCCTGGGCGTCCGGGGGGACGGGGGCCGGCGCGGCGGTACCCGCATCGTCGAGGCGGACGCATGCCAGCACGGCGAGGATCAGCGAAAGAAGCCCGATCATGCGGATCGAACGCCGTCCTTGCCGCCCGTATTGCAGGCGGTGAATCCCGGCGCCACCCGACCCGGTCAGGCCTTCGCCAAGCCGTGCTCGAGGTCCGCGATCAGGTCGTCCACGTGCTCGATCCCGACGCTCAGGCGGACCAGCGAGTCGCTGATGCCGAGGACCTTGCGCTGCTCGGCCGGCACGCTCGCGTGGGTCATGATCGCGGGGTGCTCGATCAGGCTCTCCACGCCGCCGAGGCTCTCGGCCAGGGCGAAGATGTGCACGTTCTCGAGGAAGCGCCGGCTCTCGTCGATGCCGCCCTTCAGGTAGGCGGTGATCATGCCGCCGCCCGCGGGCTGGCCGTCGAGGCGCATCTGGCGCGCGGCGAGGGCGTGCTGCGGGTGGCTCGCGAGGCCCGGGTAGGTGACGCGCTCGACCTTCGGGTGCTTCTCGAGCCACGCCGCGATGCGCGCGGCGCTCGAGCAGTGCTGGCGCATGCGAACCGCGAGCGTCTTCACGCCGCGCAGGGTGAGGTACGCGTCGAACGGGCCCATGACGCTGCCGATCGCGTTCTGCATGAAGCGGAGCTTCTCGGCGAGCGCCTTGTCGCCGGTGACGAGCGCGCCGCCGACGGTGTCGCTGTGGCCGCCGAGGTACTTCGTGGTCGAGTGCATCACCAGGTCGATGCCGAGCTCGAGCGGGCGCTGCAGGAGCGGCGTCGCGAAGGTGTTGTCGCACACCGTGATCGCCCCGCACGCCTTGCCGAGCTTCGCCACCGCGGCGAGGTCGACGAGCTTCAGCGTCGGGTTCGTCGGGGTCTCGACCCAGATCATCTTGGGCGCGTGCGCCTTGATCGCGGCCTCGAGCCGGCCGAGGTCCGTCATGTCGACGAACTCGACCTTCAGCCCCTGGCTGCGCTTTCGGACGCGGTTGAGCAGGCGGTTCGTGCCGCCGTAGACGTCGTCCATGCAGAGGATCGAGTCGCCGCAGTCGAGGAGCTCGAGCGCGGTGCCGATCGCCGCGAGGCCGCTCGCGAAGCAGAAGCCGCCGTTGGTGCGGTCCTCGGCGTCGGTGAGGCGGGACCCCTCGATGCTGGCCAGCAGGCGCTCGGCGGCGAAGCGCGTCGCGTTGTGGCTGCGGCTGTACTCGAAGCCCTTGTGGACCCCGGGGCTGTCCTGGATGAACGTGCTGCTCGTGAAGATCGGGGGCATCACCGCGCCGGTGCCCGGCTCGGGGCTCTGGCCGCCGTGGATGACGCGGGAATCGAGGTGGAGGTCGCCGTGTGCCATGGTGCTGGTTCTCGCGCGCGTCAGAGGAGCTGCTTGCGCATGTAGTTGATGAGGTCGATCTTCGTGATGATGCCGTAGAAGGCGCTGTCGTCGGCCACGATCGCCACGCGGTCGGCGCGGAAGATCGGGATCAGGTCGGCGGGCTTGGCTCCCGGCCGGAGCGTCTCGAGCCGGCGCGTCATGAACTCGGAGACCGGCTTGGTGGCGGCGCCCTTCGGGTCGTCGAGCATCGCCATCAGGACGTCGCTCTCGTCGATGATGCCCTCGCCGCGGTCGCCCTCGCCGAGCACCACCATCTGGCTCACGTTGTAGAGCCGCATCCGCTTGATCGCCTGCTGCAGCGGGATCGCGGGCGTCAGCGTGTAGTCCTCGCGGTCGAGGTGGCGCCGCGCGATCAGGTCGCGCAGGTCGCCGGTCTTCGGGCGGTCGATGAACCCGTTGTCCATCATCCAGAAGTCGTTGAACATCTTGCTCAGGTACTTCGCGCCCGAGTCGCAGATGAAGGTGACGACGTTCTTGGGCTCCTTCTGCTCGCGGCAGTAGCGGAGCGCGGCGGTCAGCAGGGTGCCGACGCTCGACCCGGCGAGCACGCCCTCCTTGCGCAGGAGCTCGCGCGCCGTGTGGAAGGCGTCGGCATCGCTCACGGCGTAGGCCTTGTTGACCAGCTTCAGGTCGCAGATCGACGGGACGAAGTCCTCGCCGATCCCCTCGACGAGCCAGCTTCCCGGCTCGACGTGCTTGCCCTCGTTCACCAGCGGCGTCAGGATCGAGCCGACGGGGTCGGCGAGGATGATCTCCATCCTCGGGTTGCGCGCGCGCAGGTAGTGCCCGCAGCCGCTGATCGTGCCGCCCGAGCCGACGCCCGCGACGAACGCGTCGATCTTGCCGTCCATCTGCTCCCAGATCTCGGGGCCGGTGGTCCGCTCGTGCGCGGCGGCGTTCGCGGGGTTCGCGAACTGGTTGATGTAGAGGGTGTTCGGGCGCGACGCGGCGAGGCGCGCGGCGACGTCCTGGTAGTACTCGGGATGCCCCTTGGCGACGTCGCTGCGGGTGAGCACGACCTCGGCGCCCATGGCGCGCAGGTGGCTGATCTTCTCGTCGCTCATCTTGTCGGGCACGACCACGCTCAGCGTGTAGCCCTTCTGCGCCGCGACCAGCGCCAGCGCGAGGCCCGTGTTGCCCGCGGTTGCCTCGACGATGTGTCCGCCGGGCTTGAGGCGTCCGTCCTTCTCGGCGGCCTCGATCATCTCGACCGCGATGCGGTCCTTGATCGAGTTGCCCGGGTTCATCGACTCCATCTTGACGAACAGCCGGCACTTCCCGGTGTCCATCCGCTTGAGTTCAAGCATCGGCGTGTTGCCGATCATCTCGAGGACGTTGCCGAAGACGGGGGCGCGGGGGTGCATCGGAGGGAGTCTATCGGGGCGCGGCGCCGCTCCGTCCGTGTAGAACACGCCGCATGCGCTGGGAGCCGCCTCAACGCCCCGAGGATCTCGTGATCGCCGAGCACGAGGGCGTGCTCGAGCTCCGCGCGCCGTCGGACCGTCCCGGGACCGGGGCGCGCGTCGACCTGGGGACCGCGAGCGCGGCTGGGATCCGGTCGCTGCCGCTCGTCCGTTCGATGGGCGACCGCGCGCGCACCGTCGCGGACGCGACCGGCGGCCTCCTCGGCGATGCGTGGCTGCTTGCGCTGGCCGGCTTCGAGGTGACCGCCTTCGAGCGCTGCGCCGCGGTGGCTCGCATCGCCCGCGACGGGCTCGAGCGCGCCGCGCGCGACCCGCGCGTCGACAAGGCGGCGCTCGGTCGGCTCCGGCTCGTCGAGGCGGACGCGATCGTCGCGCTCGGCGAGCGCTCCTTCGACGCCGTGCTCGTCGACCCGATGTTCCCGCCGAAGCGGAAGGCGAGCGCGCTCGCGCGCAAGGACGTGCGACTGCTGCGGGCGGCCGCCGGCGACGACGCGGACGCGGCGGCGCTGCTGACGGCCGCGCGCCGCGCCGCGCGGATACGCACCTGCGTGAAGCGCGCCGACGACTCGCCGCTCATCGACGGCGCCGGCGCGCCGGACCTCTCGTTCGAGGGCCGCACGTCGCGGGTCGATGTCTATCTTTCCCGAGAGGCCAGCAGATGAGCATCCCGTGGTTCCATGTCACATCGCTCCCGGCTGCCGGGGACTCGATCGTCCTCGACCGCGACGAGGCCAAGCACGCGCTCGGCGTTCGCCGACTCGGCGCGGGCGACGGCGTCACGGTGTTCGACGGCCGGGGCGGGATCGCGGAGGCGACGATCACCGGGGAGCGTTCGCGCGACGGCGGGCCGGTGATCCGCGTGGTCTCGGTCCGGCGGCAGGAGCGGCGCGGCGCGGACGTCGTCGTCGCGGTGGCCCCGCCGAAGGGCGATCGCCTCTCCACGATGCTCGACATGCTCGGGCAGCTCGGGGTGAGCAAGGTCGTGCCCCTCGACACGCAGCACGGCGTGGTCGACGCGGACGGGATCAATCGCGCCCGTGCCGAGCGGATCCTGCTCGAGTCGGCGAAGCAGAGCCGCGGCGCCTGGGTTCCCGAGCTCGGTTCGGCGATGAGCGTGCGCGAGTTCGTCGCGTCCGCCGTGGCCGAGGGCAGGGAGGTGCTCATCGCCCAGCCCGGCGGCGTCGCCGCGCAGTGCGCATCCGGTCGCGCGGCGCTGGTGGTGGGCCCCGAGGGCGGATTCAGTGTCCAGGAGGTGGCCGATGCCGTCGCGGCCGGCGCGAGGGCCGTCGATCTGGGGCCCGCAATCCTTCGGGTGGAGACCGCGGCGGTGTGCCTTGCTGCGCAGCTGCGCGCGCGGCCGGCATGATCACCGGGAGTGAATGGAGCGCACCGGGGTCGAACCGGTAACCCCCGCCTTGCAAAGGCGGTGCTCTTCCAATTGAGCTAGCGCCCCGGGACGGCGCAGTATAGGGGGCGGTCGCGGCTGCCTGCGTCGGTGGAAAAAGGCACCGATGGCCCGCTCGCGCGGGCCATCGGTCTTGCTGCATTCAGTTCGGATCCGCCGGGTCAGGGCGTCGCGCTCGGCGCCGGCTCGAAGCCTTCGGGGCACGGCGCGGCCGGATCGCTCTCCGCGGTCTTCGGCGCCGGCACGAACTTGCCGGCCTCCTCGACCGGACGCGTCGACTCGGTCTTCACGACCTGCGGCTCGTTGCGCATGGTGAGGAGCTCGACGGCCATCGGGGAGATCACGGTCAGGCGCAGCGCCGGGTCGACGGTCTTGCCGCCCTTGACCCCGACGAGCGTGCCGACCATCGTCGCCATCGGGATGTCCGCGTTCGGCTCGACGTAGGCGATCGTGGCGCCGGTGGTTGGGTCGCAGATGCGGTAGAGCTCCGGCAGGCGGTCGCCGTCGTAGACGGCGCTCGCGTTGAGGACGCCGATCGCGGTGTACTCGGCGCGGCGCTGGATGTTGAGGATCAGGTCGGCGATTCCCTTGCGGTTGTCGTCGGTGGTCGTCTTCGTGCGGCGCAGCTCCTGCATCTGCCGCTGCGTCTCGACGAGCAGCGAGAGCTGCTTCGAGCGAGCGTCGGCCATGCCCTTCACGCCGCCCGAGCCGGCGGTCGTCGAGGCGAGCTCCTCGTACTTCGCCTTGAGCGCCTCGAACTCCGCGTCGGCCTGCGGCTGGTCGCGCACGGCCTTGAACTGGTGCTCGAGGTCGTCGAGCGTCGCGCGCTTGGAGACGAACTTCGGCTTCGTGGCCTTCGGCTGCGTCGTCGTCGACTCGAGGGCGACGGACTCCGTCACCGACGCGTTCTGCGGCTTCTCGCCGAGGAGCGGCGGAATCGCCGGGGAAGACAGCGATTCGACGCTGCCGCCCGTCGTGCCGTTTGCGCTCGAGCCGAGGTCGGCGGTGGCGGCGGCCGGCGCGGCCGAACCCGAGGCCGGCGCATTTGCCGGGGTCTCGGTCGCGACCGTCGCGGGAGCCGTCGGCGCCTCGGCGGCGGCAACGTTCGCGTTCGCGGTGATCGGCGCGGTCGCCGTGGCGTTCGCCGCCTCGTTCGCGTTCGCGCGGCGGAGGAACTGCAGGTTGACCCACGCCTCGGCGGTCGCGGGGACCTTCACCTTGTAGACGGACTCCTTCTCGCCGTCGGCGGTGCCGACGACGGTGAGGGTCGAGCCGGCATCGGCATTGCCGATCTGCTTCCAGCTCTTGTCGGGCGAGTTGCCCGCGTCGACGTTCGGCGCGCGGAGCTCGGTGCGCGAGTTGACCGTGGCCGTGGTGCCGTCGGCAGCCAGCGTCACGCGGCGGTCGGCGGGCACGAAGGCCGTGACGTCGGCGAACGCGTTGCCCTCGGTCTGGACTCGCGCCCAGCCGTACTCCTCCTTTACGACGCGAACCAGGTCTCCCTGCTTGAGCTTGCCGAACGCGTAGGCGCTCTGCGCGCTCGGTCCGGAGCGCAGGTTCACGGCGTTGCCGGTGACGACGGCCCAGTACGGAGAACCGTCTGTGGCAACCGCCGACTGCGGCGCAGCAGCGACGAGGGGGTGCGTGAGGGTAAGCAGGGCAGCGGAAGCCAGCATCATGCCGGCGGCGCCCCGCGTCCGTGCGGGTGAGCTTCCATGCAGCATGCCAACAGGATAACCGGGCGGACTACACTTGGGAAGATGCTTCGCCGTCCCGCTTGGTCCGAATTCCGAATCTGTCTCGCCGGCCCCCGGGCTGCGTCGCTGGCCGTGGCCGCCGCGGCGGTCCTCGCCGGGTGCCAGAACCCCCTCCGGCAGGACGCCGATGCGGAGCTCCAGCGGTCGCTCGATGCCACGCTCTCCCGCGAGGCCGGATCCGCCGCGGCGCCCGGTCCCGGGTTCGAGGCGGCCTCCGAGACCAGCACCGTCTTCGAGAGCCTGAAGGCCCGTCGGCAGCAGCTTGATTCCATGGGGCCGCAGTCCCAGGACGCCGGCATCGGCCTCGACGTCGGCCAGGACCTCGACGGCAAGCCGCCCAGGGAAGTTGTCCTGACCCTGCAGCAGGCGATCGCCTCCTGCGTCCAGAACAACCTCGGCGTCCAGCAGGCGCGCCTCGAGGAGGCGATGAGCCAGTCGGAGATCGTCAAGGCCGAGGCGGTGTTCGACACCGTGCTTTTCGCCAACGGCGGATACCGAAGGAGCAACATCCCCCAGCCGACGCTCGACATCGGCGGCGGAGGAGGGGGCTTCCTGCTGAACCCGGCCGCCGACCAGAAGATCTGGAACCTCGAGTCCGGCTTCGAGCAGCGCTTCGCGACCGGCACCAACCTCGCCGTCTCCACCCGCATGCAGGGCCAGGAGTTCAGCGACCCGAACGACCGGATCACGCCGAACCCGTCCTACCTGAACTCGGTGAACCTCACGCTGAGCCAGCCGCTGCTGCGGAACTTCGGCACCGACGTGAACCTCGCGAACCTTCGGATCGCCCGAAACCAGGACCGGCGCGCGCTGCAGTTCCTCCGTCGTTCCCTGCTGCAGTCGGTCGCGCGCACCGAGGCGCTGTACTGGCAGGTCTACGTCTCGCGCGCGAGCCTGGTGAGCGCGCGGTGGCTCCTGAAGGTCGGCGAGGAGGTGCGGTCGCTCCTCGAGCGCCGCCGCGAGTACGACGCGTCCCTCGCGCAGTACGCCGACGCGGTGAGCAAGGTCGAGGACCGCCGCGCCGCCGTGATCCGCGCCGAGCGCAACCTGCAGCGCGCGGTCAACGAGCTCAAGCGGGCGATGAACGACCCGCGGCTCCCCGTCGGCGGGAGCGAGACGATCGTCGCGGTCGACTCGCCCGTCGACCAGCCGCTCAAGTGCAGCATCGCCGACTCGCTCGCGACCGCGCTCGCGGAGAACCCGGACGTCGCGGCCTCGCTGCTTTCCATCGACGATGCGTCGATCGGCCTCGACGTCGCCGACAACGGCCGGCTCCCGCAGCTCGACCTGCAGACGAGCGGCGCGCTGTACGGGCTCGCCGGCGAGCTCGGCGAGTCGTGGCAGGAGCTCGGCGACAACGACTGGATCGAGTGGGCGGTCGGCGCGACCTTCCGCCAGCCGATCGGAAACCGCGCCGCCGAGGCCGAGTACCGGCGCGCGCGTCTCGCGCGCTCGCGCGCCGTGATCCTCTACAAGACGGCGGTGCAGTCCGCGGTGCTCGACGTGCGCAACGCGCTGCAGGACGCGGCGGCCTCGTACCGCCTGATCGCGCAGACGCGCGCGCAGCGCCTCGCCGCCGCGGAGAACATGCGCGCGCTAGCCCTCGACGAGGAGAAAATCGCGCAGCTGACTCCCGAGTTCCTGGCGCTCAAGTTCTTCCGCCAGGACGGCC
>JAIYBS010000345.1 GCA_027488415.1 Planctomycetaceae bacterium
CACGGACGCGAGCTCGTCGAGCCGGATGCGCGCGTGCACGCCGTCGGACGCGGAGCCCGGCGAGAGCTCGTAGCGGAGGTCGGCGCCCGCGCCCTGCCCGAGCGCGATCCGGTCGGGGAAGCGCGCGAGCAGCGCGGGGTCGGGCTCCTCGGCAAGGAGGTCCCGCTCCTCCATGAAGAGCATCCGCCGGTCGCGGCGCTCGGCCTCGCGCCGCCAGCGCTCGAACGACGGCAGGCTGTGCACGGACGCCGGCACGCGCGCGTCGAAGAAGCGAAACCGCGCCTCGCCGTCGACGAGCAGGCCGCGACCGCGTCGCTTCGCCTCCATCGCCTCGATTCGGTCGCGAAGCTCTCGGTTGTGCCGCACGAAGGGCGCATCGAGGTCGCAGTCGCCGTCCACGAGGGCCGACTGGATGAAGATGTTCCGCGCATCCTCGGGGTGCAGCGGTCCCCAGGGCACCCGGCGGCGCGGCACGACGGTGAGCTCGCCGAACTGCACGCGCTCCCACGCGGCGACCTGGCCGGTCGCACGGACCCAGTGCGGCTCGGAGCGGATGCGCGACACGACGTGCGGCGCGATGCGCTCGACCCAGTCGCCCTGGATCCGCGCGAGCGTCCGGCCGAAGCGCCGCGAGGTCTCGACGATCTCGGCGGCGACCACCCAGTTCGGCGTGCGGCGCGCGAGCGTCGAGCCCGGGAAGATCGCGAAGCGGCTGCCGGACGGCGTCCGGTAGTCGCCGTCCTCGGTCCGGAACCCGATCTGCGTGACGAACCCGGCGAGCGCGGCGCGATGGACGCGCAGCGCATCGGTTTCCTCGCCGAGCGGGCCGACCTTCACGCGCAGCCGCTCGGCGAGCAGCCCGCGCAGCTGGTCGTGCAGCTCGGTCCACTCGCGAAGGCGCTGCTGCGAGAGGAAGTGGTCCCTGCACCATCGGCGCAGCGCGGAGCTGCCGAGGGAGGATGATTCGGCGCGCCAGCGCCGCCAGAGCCGGAGGTACGAGAGGAAGTCGCTCTCCGGGTCGCGGAACGGCGCCTGCGCGAAGTCGGCGGCGGAGCCCTGGCCGGCCGGGCGTTCGCGCGGGTCCTGCACCGAGAGCGCGGCCGCGAGCACGAGCCCCTCGGCCGGCACCTGTTCATCCACCGCGGCGAGAAGCATCCGCGCCAGGCGCGGGTCGACGGGCAGCGCCGCCATGCGGCGCCCGAGCTCGGTCAGCCGACCCTGCGGATCGATCGCGCCGAGCTCGATGAGCGTCTCGGTTCCCTCCGCGACGAGCCTCGGGCTCGGCGCATCGATGAACGGGAACGCCTCCACGCTCCCCAGGCCGAGCGCCTTCATCTGCAGGATGACGTTCGCGAGGTTCGTGCGCAGGAGCTCGGGTGCGGTGAACGGCTCGCGGGCGAGGAAGTCCTCCTCCGAGTAGAGGCGCAGGCAGACGCCCGGTCCGACCCGGCCGCAGCGGCCGCGGCGCTGGTCCGCGGCGGCCTGCGAGATCGGCTCGACCGGCAGCCGGAGCACGCGGGTCCGGCCGGACCACCGTGCGATGCGCGCGAGGCCCGCATCCACGACGAACCGGATTCCCGGCACGGTGACGCTCGTCTCGGCGACGTTCGTGGCGAGGATGATCCGTCGCGCCTTCGACGGGCGGAACACGCGGTCCTGCTCGCCCGCGGGGAGTCGCGCGTAGAGCGGAAGGATCTCGCATCCGCGCGCGGCCGGGGTCCGCGCGAGGAGGTCGGCGGCGTCGTGGATGTCCCGCTCGCCGCCGAGGAACGCGAGGATGTCGCCGTCGCCCGACGCGATGCACTCCTCGACGCCGCGCGCGACCCGCTCGGCCTGCGTGAGGTCGGCAGCATCGCCCTCGAGCGGCAGCCACCGGGTCTCGATCGGGTGCACGCGTCCGCCGACGGAGACGACGGGCGCGCCGCCGAAGTGCGCCGAGAATCGATCGACGTCGATCGTCGCGCTCGAGACGATGACCTTCAGGTCCGGACGCTTCGGGAGCAGCCGCTTCAGGTAGCCGAGCAGAAAGTCGATGTTGAGGCTCCGCTCGTGGGCCTCGTCGACGATGATCGTGTCGGAACGAAGGAGGAGCGGATCGCGCTCCACCTCGGCGAGGAGGACGCCGTCGGTGACCAGCCGCACCAGCGACCGGTCGGTCGTGCGGTCGTCGAACCGCACCTTGAAGCCGACCGCGTCGCCGAGCTGCACTCCGAGCTCCGAAGCGATGCGAGCGGCAACGCTCCGGGCGGCGATGCGACGCGGCTGCGTGACGGTGATGACGCCCTCGACGCCGCGTCCGGCGGCGAGGCAGATCCTCGGCAGCTGGGTGGTCTTGCCGGAGCCGGTGTCGCCGCTCACGATCACCACCTGGTGCTCGGCGAGCGCGTCCATGATCGCCTGGCGGGCGTGGACGACCGGAAGGTCCTGGGAGAAATCCGGCACGGGGACCCGGGACGCCCGCGCCTCCCGGCGCGCGGCGCTGCGGGCCAGGTCGCGCTCGACCGCGGCGACTGCCTGCTCGGCCGGACCGGGTTTGCCGGCGCGGGGACGCAGGCCGGCGATCCGTCGCAGGAACCCGGGGCGCTCCTGCACCGGACAGGCCGCCACAAGCTCCTCGAGACGGCGGATCCGGTCGGTCACGGCACCCGGATTGTAGGTCGGTATCCTTGGTGGTTCGGGCGCTTAGCTCAGCGGCGAGAGCGTTGCTTTTACACAGCAGGGGTCACTGGTTCGAATCCAGTAGCGCCCACTGACGGTTTCCTGATGCACCCCTCCCTCACGTCTCCCTCCCGCACCTCCCCCTGCCTCGCGTCGACGCTCCGGTCCGCCCTGCGCGGGCTGGCGGCGGCGCTGTCGGTGCTGGTGGCCGCGGGATGCTCGGACATGATGGTCGAGCGCGCGGACCCGTCGATCGCGAAGGCGTCGGTGGACCGGTCGGCCGTGAAGGTCGAGTCGCTCGACATCGACCCGATCATGCGCGGGACGGTGGCCGCCGAGACGGGACTCGTCGGCTTCGACCCGGTCGTGGTGCGCGGATACGGGATCGTCGTCGGGCTCCGAGAGACGGGCAGTCGTCAGATGCCCTCGGACGTTCGTGCGTACCTCACGCAGG
>JAIYBS010000290.1 GCA_027488415.1 Planctomycetaceae bacterium
CCCCGCACCGGTGCGGGGGTCGACGGTCCGCTGATTGAGCGCGGGGTCGAACTCGAAGACGCGAACCGACCGCGACCCGCGTCGCTCCAGCTTCGTGCCGATGAGGCCGAGCCGCGAGAGGGCTCCGAGGTGGTAGTAGAGCGACTGCGGCGTCCGGCCCGTGAGCGCGGCGAGCTCCGCCGCGGTCCCGCGGCCGATGCCTTGGAGGGCTGCGACGACCTGCACCCGGTGCGGCGAGGAGAGGGCCTTCCACTGCCTCGGCGTGAGCACTGCCGCGCGACCGCGCGTCCGACGTCCCATGCCCCGAGCATACGCCCGGCTCAGCCGCCCTCGATGGTCCGCTTCCGCCGCAGGATGTGGTGGTACCGCTGCGCGAACCGGTGCGCCTCGTCTCGGATCGCCTGGCAGAGGCGGAGACCCGCGTTGTTGCGCGCGAGTCGGATCGGCTCGCTCTCGCGCTGCACGTAGATGAGCTCCTCCTTCTTCGCGAGGCTGATCACCATCGGCGGCTGCGCGGAGAGCTCGGCGAACGCCTCGAGCGCGGCGTGCAGCTGGCCGAGCCCGCCGTCGATCAGGATGACGTCGGGGAACAGCTCCTCGCCCGACCCCGCCTCGCGGTACCGGCGGCTGACCGCCTCGCGGATGGACCGGTAGTCGTCGTTGCCGGCCGTCTCGATCCTGTAGCGGCGGTAGCCGTCCTTGAACGGCCGTCCGTCGATGAAGCACACCTTGCTCGCGACGGTCTCGCTCCCGCCGAGGTGCGCGATGTCGATCGCCTCCATGCAGCGGATCGGGCGGTCGAGGCCGAGCGTGCGCTGCAGGCTGCGCGTGCCGACGAGCGGGTCACCCGCGAACACGGTGAGCTCGGGCTGCCAGTCGTACTCCTCGCCGATCCGCGTCTCGCGGTCGTCGAGCTTGCCGAGCGCGTGGATCTGGTCGCGCAGCACCGCCGCGTCCTCGAAGCGGCGCTCGGCGGCGGCCTTCTCCATCTCGCCCTGCAGCTCGCGCACCAGCACGCTGCGCTTCGAGCCGAGGAAGCGAAGGAAGCGGTCGATGTCCTTCCGGTAGCGCTCCTTGCCGACGCGGTTCGCGCACGGCGCGGTGCACTGGCCGATCGAGTGCAGCAGGCAGGGACGGAAGCGCCGGTTGGCCGGGTCGTCGGCGCGGATATCGAGCTCGCAGGTCCGGTACTGGAACACGCGCTGCATCAGCGTCACGGCGGTGCGCAGCGCGCTCACGCTGGTGAACGGCCCGAAGATGCGCGCGTGCTCGAAGCGCTCGTGGGCGGGGTTGCGCGTGACGTACACGCCGGGGAACTCGTCCCGGACGGTGACCGCGAGGTACGGGAACGACTTGTCGTCACGCAGCAGCTCGTTGAAGCGCGGGTGGATGTCCTTGACGAGCCGGCTCTCGAGGAGGAGCGCCTCCCACTCCGCCTCGCACTCGAGGACCTCGATGTCCTCGATCAGGTCCAGCATGGGCTGCTTCCTGGCGCCGAGGTCGGCGCTCGGGACGAAGTAGCTGGAGACCCGGTCCGGCAGGCAGGAGGCCTTCCCGACGTACAGGACCCCGCCCCCGGCGTCCTTCATGAGGTACACCCCGGGCACCCGGGGCAGGCCCCGGGCCTTCTCGGACAGCCTGCGCAGGCGATCGGAGCGGGATTCCTCGGACATTGCCGAAATCCTACGGAGCCCGCCGCGTTCGGACCGCGTATAATGTCCACCTACGTCCGTCTCACGGACGGACCGCACCGAACCACCTCTTACGGAGATACCACCATGAAGAAGTTTGCCCTCCTCACCGCCGGCGTCGCTGCCACCCTGTTCTTCGCCGCCTGCAACTCCACCGAGAAGCAGAACACCGCCGCCGGCGCCATGGGCGAGAAGTCCGCCTGCTGCACCGACGCCAAGAAGTGCGACGCCAAGTGCACCGGCGACGCCAAGACCTGCAGCAAGACCGAGTGCTGCCAGAAGAAGGCCGCCGCTCCCGGCGCCGTGAGCGACAAGAAGGAAGGCTGCTGCAGCACGACCAAGACCTCGGCCAAGGCCGAGGGCTGCTGCTCGGAGGCCACCAAGCAGACCGCGGCGAAGGCCGATGGCTGCACGGCCACCTGCCCGGCCACCAAGACCGACGCCAAGACCTGCCCGATGACCGGCACCACCAAGGACGCCTCGATGGGCGCCGTCAGCGAGAAGAAGGAAGGCTGCTGCAAGTCGTCCTGCACCAAGCAGGGCTGAACCCGCAGCAACCCCTCACGATGACCGTTCCGCACGCCCGCCTCGCGCGGGCGTGCGTGCTTTTGCGCACGGAGTACCCTTCTCGCCCGATGACCACCACCCTGCTCCGTGCCGGACGCGTGATCGATCCCGCCAGCGGCCTCGACGCCACCGCCGACGTGCTCCTCGCCGACGGCCGGATCGCCGGCGTCAGCACGAAGCCCGGTGAGCTGGGCGCCACGGGAGCGACGGTCATCGATTGCGCGGGGCTGCTCGTCACCCCGGGCCTGATCGACCCCCACGTCCACCTGCGCGAGCCGGGCGGCGAGCACAAGGAGACGATCGCCACGGGCGTCGCCGCCGCGATCGCCGGCGGGTTCACCAGCGTCTGCTGCATGCCGAACACGACGCCGTGCCTGGACTCGGCGCCGCTGGTCGAGTTCGTACGCCTGCGCGCCCGGGAGGCTGGCCTCGCGCGCGTGTTCGTCGCCGCCGCCGCCACGATCGGGCGCCAGGGCGAGTCGCTCGCGCCGATGGCCGCGATGAGGCAGGCGGGCGCGGTCGCCTTCACCGACGACGGCGACGGCATCGCGAGCGCGCAGATGATGGTCCGCGTCCTGCAGATGGCGAAGTCGGTCGGCTGCCCCTTCATGCAGCACTGCCAGGAGCCCACGCTCACGCAGGGCTCCGCGATGAACGCAGGCCCGCTGCAGGCGAAGCTCGGGCTCGGAGCGTGGCCCGCGATCGCCGAGGAGCTCATGCTCGAGCGCGACGTGATGCTCAACCGCTCGATCGGCGCGCGATACCACGCGCAGCACCTGTCCGCGGCGGGAAGCGTCGACATCATCCGCCGGGCACGCGCCGCCGGGCAGCCGGTGAGCGGCGAGGCCAGCCCGCACCACCTGCTGCTCACCGACGAGGCGTGCGCGGGCTACAACACCATGGCGAAGATGAACCCGCCGCTGCGCACCGCCGCCGACGTACAGGCGCTGCGCGCGGGCGTCGCCGACGGCACGATCGACGTGCTGGCGACCGACCACGCGCCGCACTCGGACGCCGAGAAGGCCCGCGACTTCGCGGGCGCGCCGTTCGGCATCATCGGCCTCGAGCACGCGCTGCCCCTCTACCGCGAGGCGCTCGTCGACAGCGGCGCGATCGGCTGGGCGCGGCTCATCGCGCTGATGACGATCCAGCCGGCGCGGCTCCTCGGCCTCGACGCGATGGGGCTCGGCACGCTGAAGGTCGGCGCGCAGGCGGACGTCACGGTGATCGATCCCGACGCGGAGTGGACGGTCGACCCGTCCGCGGGCCGCTCGCGGAGCCGCAACACGCCGTTCGCGGGCCGGCGCCTGCGAGGGCGCGCGCGGCATGCGTTTGTCGACGGGGTCGACCGCCTCGCGCGGTGATCGAAAGGTGTGCCCGGGGCCCTCCGGCATTCGCCCGGAATTTGCCCGGCGTGGTTTTCGTTGCGTGGTCACCGCGGGGATCGGCTGCGCGCGGGACCCCTGCTTCGCGAACGGCCTTGCTCCACCAGGTTCCGCTGCGGCCTCGGAGGACGTCGATCGTCCGGGCGGCACCCGGGAG
>JAIYBS010000370.1 GCA_027488415.1 Planctomycetaceae bacterium
CCCTTGAAACCGGCGCCCGCGGGCAGCGCATCCGCCGCGCCCGCGACGATCGAGACCGGATCAACGCCGGGAGCGCCCTGCATCACGAGGCACCGTCCTTGCCGCGGCGCAGGTCAACGGTCCGCTCGGCGGCGGCAGGCACCGAACCGCCGCGCGACTGCGCGATCAGCTCCGCGACCTCCGCGGGGTCGTCGATCTCGCAGAGCGTCCGAAGCCCCTCGCGCGACTGCTGCACGAGGAGCATCCGCGCACCGAAGCGCGCCACGAGCACCGCCTGGCCGCGACCGACGGGATGGCGCGCGATCACCTCGAACGCGCCGCCCTGCACCTTCGCGACGAGCCCGCTGCGGCGGATCCACCACTGTGCCGCGAACGCGAGCCCCACCACCACGACGAGCGCGCCGACGAGCCGGACCGCCTCGCCTGCGCCGCCGCCGCCGGTCGCGGGCGCCACCGCGCCGAGCGGCTGTCGTTCAGTCGCGGCCTGCAGCGCGAAGGACGCATGCGCGCACCACGCGGCGGCAAGCGCCGCAACGACCGCCGCGACGCGCGCGCGGGCGGCGCGGCGACGCATGGCGGCGATGACTCGGGGCTGGCGATCCGCTGCGGCGTGGGTGGCCATCCTTGGCTCCACGGGGTTCATCGGACCGCGATCGGCAATTTCTGCAGATTGCGCGCAGAACCTGCGCGTCAGCCGTCCCGGAGGTCGACCAGCCGGAGGGCTCCCGGGCGGACGGACACCTGGACGCCGAGGACCGGCCCGCCCGGGACGGGGTCGCCGTCGGCTTGCAGGCGCGTCGGGCGGTCGAAGGCAACGGTCCACGAAGGGGCCCGACCGCCCGGCAGTCCGGGGACTGCCCGCGAGGTCATCGAGAGTCGGATCGCCCACCCCACCAGGCTGCGCCAGCTCGAGCACGGCATCAGCACGGCGTCGAGCTGCCCGTCCGCCGGGTCGGCGTCCCGGCACGGATCGAGGCGGACCGCGTACTGGCGCGAGTTCGCGACCACGAACTGACCAACCCCCGCCAATCCACTGCCGTCCGCGGCAGCGCCGTCTGCGGTCGCCTGCACCCCCGGCGGCACCCAGCGGCCGGCGAGTCGCAGGATCGGAGCGAGGTACGACCACCGGGCAATCGGCCCACGGCGGTAGGAATCGAGCTCCGCCACCACGTCGGCATCGAACCCCGCCGACGCCATCACGACGAAGTCGTGAACCACCCCCGCATCGGTTCGGAGCGACCCCAGATCGACGCACCGCTCGCGGCCCCGCTCGATCGCGTCGAGCAGCGTGCGCGTCCTGCATCGGAAGCCGAACTCGCGCGCGGCGAGGTTCTCCGTCCCGGTCGGCACGATCGCGACCGGGATCGATCCCCCCGCCATGCGCGACGCGAACGACCGCACCGTGCCGTCGCCGCCGACCAGCACGATCGCCCGTGACCCGGCGCATGCCACGTCGAAGTCGGCGCGCGAGGCGTCCAGCGGAAGCCGGACCGGCACGCCGCCGCGCCTGCCGAGCTCCACGCAGAACCGGTCGGCGAGGGCGAGCGCCCTGCCGCGGCCGGAAGCGGGGTTGGCGACCACGGTGACCTGCACGGGACGCGGAAGGCTACGCCCCCGGGCACAGTCCGGGAACGACTACCATTCGCCCGATGCGCAGCCCGTTGCTCGTGCTCCTCCTGATCCTCGCAGCCCTCGCCCGGCCGGCGGCGGCACAGCAGGAGTTCAAGCTCGACGAGAACGACCGCTGGAAGGAACTCGACGCCCCGGAGCCCGGGTCGCCCGCGGCGGTGGTCCGGATGGCGAAGCTCGCGCTCGCCAAGGGGGAGCCCAAGCGCGCGCACGCCCTGATGGACGCCTGGCTCGAGCGCTTCCCGACCGACCCGCTCCGCGCCGAGGCCCTGCTCGTCCGCGCCGACGCGCGGATGGCCCTGAAGGAGGAGTACGACGCGCTCTTCGACCTCGAGGACATCGCGCGCCGGTACCCGTACAGCGCGGCGTTCATCCCCGCGCTCGAGCGCGAGTTCGAGATCGCGAGGATGTACGCGGGCGGCCTGAAGCGGAAGTTCTGGGGCACCTTCCGCGTCGTCAACACCGACGACGACGCGCAGGAGATCCTGATCCGGATCCAGGAGCGCCTGCCCGGCAGCGCGCTCGCGGAGAAGGCCGGCATGGCGCTCGCCGACTTCTACTACGACCGCCGCGACATGGCGCTCGCCGCCGACGCGTACGACCTCTTCGTGCAGAACTACCCGCGGTCGCTGCTCGCCGACAAGGCCCGCCTGCGCCTGATCGCCGCGTACTGCTCGGGCTACAAGGGACCGGAATTCGACGCCAAGGGCCTGCAGGAGGCGTCGGGGAAGCTCCGTGAGCTGCAGGCGCTCGAGCCGCAGCTTGCCAAGCAGATCGGCGCGGACGCGATTCTCCTGCGCATCTACGAGAGCGAGGCGGACAAGCGCCTCACCACCGCGAACTGGTACTGGCAGATCGACGATCCGATCAGCGCCGAGCGCGAGATCCGAGCGCTGGTGAAGAAGTATCCCCGCTCGATCGCGGCGATCCAGGCGCTGCGTGCGGTCGACCAGGTGCTCGCGAAGCTCCCGGAGTCGATCCGCAAGTCCGCACCGAACTACGCGGCCATCCGCGCGGAGCTCCTGAAGGGCGCGCGCGATGCCGCCACCAAGGGCCCGGGCCCCGAGACGATGCTCGAGGGCGCGATCCGCATGGAGGAGAAGCTCTCCGCCGAGCCCGCGACCACGGGCGCAACGGCGCCCGCGCCGACACAGACGCCGGCACCCGCACCAGCGCCCGCTCCCGCGCCCGCGCCGGGAGGAACGACCCCGTGAGCCTCGTCCTCCGCGTCCTCGCCCCGTTCGCGCTGCTCGCCGCGCTCGCCTGCGCCGCGTGCGACACCACGCCCACGACCGGCGGGTACGAGCTGCAGAGCCGGTACTCCAAGGCGTACCGCACCGTCGCCGTCACGCTCTTCAAGAACGACACCTTCGACCGGCCGCTCAACGGCGAGCTCACCGAGGCGCTCGTCAAGGAGGTGCAGGCGTCGACCCCGTACCACATCTCGTCCGAATCGCGGGCGGACACCCTGCTCCGCGGCACGGTGCGTACGCGCACGCTCCGGGAGCTCTCCAAGAGCCGCAGCACCGGCCTCAGCGAGGAGATGCTCTACGAGGTGACCGTCGACTGGGAATGGGTCGACCAGCGCACCGGCAAGGTGATCGTCGCCCGCAACGGGTTCTCGGGCAGCGCGCTGTTCGTCCCGAGCCGCCCGTCCTCCGAGCCGACCGAGATCGGCCGCCTCGCGGTGGTCCAGAACCTGGCCACCGATATCGTCGCAAACATGCAGGCAAACTGGTGAACCGACCCCGGTGAGCCGATCCTGCGTAGGGTTACCCAACCGATGAAGTCCCACACCCCCGATTCCGGACAGCCGCACCCCATCGCCGCGCACTTCGCGGCCGAGGATCCCAAGGGCCGCGAGCAGCGCCCCGAGGGCCGCGGCGGACCGCAGGCCCCCGCCCCCAAGCGCGGCGGCGCCCTCACGTGGGTGATGCTCCTGGCGCTCGTCGGGCTCATCGTGGTGGTGCTCACCTCCAACAGCACGCCGGGCATGAAGGTCAGCTGGTCGCAGCTCATGACCTACGCCAAGGAAGGCAAGCTGCAGGGCCCGGTCGAGATCACCGAGAGCCAGGCGGTCGCGAAGCTCAAGCCCGGCAGCGTCCCCGGCGTGACCGAGGACAAGAACCCGACGCCGATCTCCGTGGCCATCGACCCGCGCGCGATGGACACCTACTACGCCGAGCTCCGCAAGGAGGGGATCGACGCGGTCACCAACGTCAGCAGCTCGTTCATGGGCCAGGTGTTCCTGACGCTCATCGTGCCGCTGATCCTGATCGGCGCGATGATCTTCTTCCTCACGCGCTCCATGCGCGGCGCGGGCGGCGGGCCGGGCGGCATGCTCGGCAGCTTCGGCAAGAGCCGCCACCGCGTGCAGACGAAGGAGAGCGTGAACGTCACCTTCGCCGACGTCGCCGGCATCGACGAGGCGAAGGAGGAGGTCACCGAGCTGGTCGAGTTCCTCAAGAACCCGAAGCGGTTCCAGAAGCTCGGCGGCCGCATCCCGCGCGGCGTGCTCCTCGAGGGCCCGCCCGGATGCGGCAAGACGCTGCTCGCCAAGGCGATCGCGGGCGAGGCGGACGTGCCGTTCTTCTCGATCTCGGGCTCGGACTTCGTGGAGATGTTCGTCGGCGTCGGCGCGAGCCGCGTGCGCGACCTCTTCAAGCAGGCGAAGGAGAACTCGCCCTGCATCATCTTCCTCGACGAGATCGACGCCGTCGGCCGGCGCCGCGGCGGCGGCTTCAACACGGGCGGCCACGACGAGCGCGAGCAGACGCTGAACGCGATCCTCGTGGAGATGGACGGCTTCGAGGCGAGCGACCAGGTGATCGTGATCGCCGCCACCAACCGCGCCGACGTGCTCGACCCCGCGCTGACCCGCCCCGGTCGCTTCGACCGCGTGGTCGGCGTCAGCCTGCCGGACGTCGCCGGCCGCCGGCAGATCCTCGGCGTGCACATCAAGAAGATCAAGGTCGCGGCCGACGTCGACCTCGACAAGCTCGCGCGCGCGACGCCGATGTTCAGCGGCGCCGACCTCGCCGCGCTCATCAACGAGGCCGCGATCATCGCCACGATGGCCGACAAGGACCTCGTGGAGATGGCCGACCTCGAGGAGGCCCGCGACAAGGTGCGCTGGGGCCGCGCGAAGAGGAGCCGCAAGATCGAGGAGCAGGAGCGCGTCGCGACCGCGTACCACGAGGCCGGCCACGCGGTGGTGCAGGTGCTGCTGCCCGACGCGGACCCGCTGCACAAGGTCACGATCATCCCGCGCGGCCAGGCGATGGGCGTCACGTTCAGCCTGCCCGAGAAGGACCGCTACGGCTACGGCCGCAAGTACTGCGAGGCGACCATGCGCGTCCTCTGCGCGGGCCGCATCGCCGAGAGCAAGAAGACCGGCGACGTCTCGAGCGGCGCGGGCATGGACATCCGGATGGTCACGCGCCTCGCGCGCGCGATGGTCCTCGAGTGGGGCATGAGCGAGCGCCTCGGCTTCGTCAACTACAAGGGCGAGGACAGCCGCGAGACGTTCATCCCCGAGAAGGACTACTCGCCCGACACCGCGCAGCTCATCGACGAGGAGGTCCGCCACCTCGCCGACGGCGCGTTCGCCGACTCTGCCCGGATGATCGACCAGCACTGGCAGGCGGTCGTCGCGGTCGCGGAGGCGCTCCTCAAGTACGAGACGCTCTCCCGCGACGACGTCGAGCGCCTGATGCGCGGCGAGTCGATCGCCAAGCCAACCGTCGCCGACCTGCTCGGCGCCGAGGCCGCGAAGCCGCGCCCCGTGCTGCCCGCCGCGAAGCCCGACGAGGGCGCTGCGCCCGGCGGAGCGGTGCCGAGCCCCGCGTGACCGGGCGCGGGATGCCGCGCCTCAGTTCTTGGGCGGAATCCGCCTGACGACCGCGAACGCCGCGGCCGCCAGCAGCACCACGCCCGCGAGGCCGAGCAACGCGCGGTCCACCAGCCCGGTGAGCATCGCGTCCGCGGATGCGGTCGCCGCGGGCAATCGCTCCGAGTCGACCAGCTCGCCGCTCGCCTCCACCAGCCGACGCGCCTCGCCGGCGGCCTGGCCTGCCTCGGCGAGGAGCCGCTCGAGGTCCGCGACCGTGAGGCCGCCTTCTGATCCGTCGTGGTCGAACCGCTCGACGAGCCGGTCGATCGCGTTGACCACCTTGAGCAGCTCGGCCGAGAGCGCCTGCGCCTCGGCCACCGTCGCGCGGGCCTCGACGAGGACCGGCTGC
>JAIYBS010000331.1 GCA_027488415.1 Planctomycetaceae bacterium
CTCGCGCGAGAGGTCGACCGGCTTGCCGCCGACCTGCACCAGCTCGCACTCGATGCCGTTGCGCTCGGCGAGCCACGCCGACTGCTCCTTCACGGTGGGGCCGCGACCGCGCTCGTCGCGGCGGTCGAGGAAGCCCGCCCATTCCTTCGCGAGGGCAGGGCCCTTCGCGGGCTCGGGCGTCATCGCCGCCTCGACCTTCCAGTACTCGTCTGGCTGGAACGCGCGGATCTCGCGCTCGCGGTCCACGACGAGCTTGAGTGCCACGCTCTGCACGCGGCCCGCGCTCAGCCCGCCGGCGACCTTCTTCCACAGCACCGGGCTCACCATGTAGCCCACCATGCGGTCGAGGATGCGGCGCGCCTGCTGCGCGTTCACGCGGTTGATGTCGATCGCGCGCGGCTCCTGGAACGCCTTCAGGATCGCGGTGCGGGTGATCTCGTCGAACTCCACGCGCTTGGCCTTCAGCGGATCGACGCCGAGGATCTCCGCGAGGTGCCAGGCGATCGCCTCGCCCTCGCGGTCAAGGTCGGTCGCGAACCAGATCTCGCCCGCGCCCTTGGCGAGCTTCTTCAGCGCGGTCACCTGCGCCTTGCGGTCGTCGCTGACCACGTAGGTCGGCTCGAAGTCGTTGTCGAGGTCCACGCCCGGCACCGGCTGCTTGGAGCCCTTGGGTGCGCGGGGCGGCAGGTCGCGGATGTGTCCCTTGGACGCCTCCACCTTGAAGCCGGCGCCGAGGTACTTGGTGATCGTCTTGGCCTTGGCCGGGCTCTCCACGATGACCAGCTTGTAGCCGCCCTTGCCGGAGCCGCCCGCGGCCTCGGGAAGGGAGGCGGCGTCCTCGCCGGCCTCGTCGGCGGCGGGTTTCGTGGGCTTGGTGGTGCGCTTTGCCATGGGAATTCGCTCTGCCGACGGGGCCGTGCCGGTCGTCGGACCGGGCTCGGGCACCATCGGCGGAGGGGCGGTACTTATATGAGGGAGTTCACCGAGCACCAAACAGGGTCTCGATAACGAGGCCCGCCGCTGCCTCGGTCGTGGTCATTGGTCCGTCGATCCAGATCGCCCCCGGGACGGCCTTGAACCGGCGCAGCCAGGTCCGCTGCTGCCGCGCGTACTGGCGAGTGCGGACCTTGGTCTCCTCCTCGGCCTCCTCGATGGAGAGCTCGTGCGCGAAGTGCCGCAGCACCTCGCGGTAGCCGACCGCCTCGATCGCCTGGCGGTTGAGCGATCCCTTGGCGAGGAGCCGCATCACCTCCTGCTCGAGCCCGGCCTCAACCATCGCGTGCACGCGGTGGTTGATGCGCTGGTTGATGAGGTCGACCGGCCACTCGAGCCCGACCACGTGCATGCCCGCGGGCAGGGCGCGCGGCGCGTCGCTCCACTGCTGCTGGAGCTCGCTGATGCGGCGTCCCGTGATCATCCACACCTCGAGCGCGCGGATCGTGCGGCGCCGGTCGTTGAAGTGGATGCGCGAGGCGGCCACCGGGTCGTGGTGCTCGAGGTCGCCGCGCAGCATCTCCGTCGGCAGCGCCTCGAGCCGCGCGCGGATCTCCGGGTCGCCGGCCGGGCCCTCGAACATCCCCTCGGTGAGGCTCTTCACGTAGAGGTTCGTGCCTCCGACGACGATCGCATGTCGCCCGCGCGCGTGGATCGCCTCGATCGCGGCGCGCGCGCCGTCCACCCAGTCCGCCACCGTGAACGGCCCGCCGTGCGGGTCGGCGACGTCGATCAGGTGGTGCGGCACGCCTCGGCGCTCCTCGGCGCTCGGCTTCGCGGTGCCGATGTCCATGCCGCGGTAGACCTGCATGCTGTCGGCGCTCACGCACTCGCCGCCGCCCGGCATGCGCAGCGCGAGCTCGACCGACAGCGCGGTCTTGCCGCCCGCGGTCGGGCCGAGGACGAGGATCGTCCGCGGGGCGTCTGTCGGCGATGGCGTGGCGGGCATCGTCATCCGTATAGTGGAAGTATGACCGATGCCGCCGCCGCCGCCGCCGTGACCCGCCGCACCGTCGACAGCCTCGACGCGAAGGGCAGGACCGTCTTCGTCCGCGCCGACTTCAACGTGCCGACCGACGACGCGGGCGCGATCACCGACGACCGGCGAATCCGCGGCGCGCTTCCGACGATCGAGTCGCTCCTCGCGCGCGGCGCGGCCGTCGTGGTCGCGAGCCACTTCGGACGTCCGGCCGGCACCGGCTTCGAGGCGGGCGAGAGCCTGCGCCCGGTGTACTTGCGGCTGAAGGAGCTGCTCGCCGGCAAGGCCGAGGTGCTCTTCGCGGGCCAGGTGCCGACCGACGCGGAGAGCGCCGCCGCCGTGGCCGCCCTGAAGCCGGGGCAGGTGCTCCTCCTCGAGAACCTCCGCTTCGAGAAGGGCGAGAAGAAGGGCGACGCCGCCTTCGCGGGGAAGCTCGCGACCTATGCGCAGGCCTACGTGAACGACGCCTTCGGCGCCTCGCACCGCGCGGACGCGTCGATGGTCGCGCTCCCGCGCACGATGCGCGCCGAGGGCAAGCCCGCGGTCGCCGGCCGGCTCCTCGAGAAGGAGCTCCGGTTCCTGGGCGCCGCGCTCGAACGGCCGCAGCGGCCGTTCGTCGCGATCGTCGGCGGCGCGAAGGTCAGCGACAAGCTCGCGGCCCTCTCCAACCTCCTCGACAAGGTCGACGTGATCGTCGTGGGCGGCGCGATGGCCTACACGTTCCTTCGGGCGCAGGGCGTCACCACCGGCTCGAGCCTCGTCGAGCCCGAAATGGTCGAGAAGGCCCGCGGCATCCTGCACGACGCGCAGGCGAAGGGCCGCACGATCCTGCTGCCGGTCGACCACGTCTGCGGACGCAAGCTCGAGGCCGGCACCGAGACGACGGTGGTTGTCGGCGGCATCCCCGACGGCTGGATGGGCCTCGACATCGGCCCGCGCTCGCAGCAGGCCTTCGCGGAGGCCTGCCGGTCGGCGCGGCAGGTCGTCTGGAACGGCCCGATGGGCGCCTTCGAGACGAAGCCGTTCGACGCCGGCACCATGGCCGTCGCGCGCGCGGTCGCCGAGGCCACGCGCTCGGGCGCCGTCACCATCGCGGGCGGCGGCGACACCGCGGCGTCGCTCGACGCGGCGGGCCTCGCCGACGCGCTCAGCCACGTCTCGACCGGCGGCGGCGCGAGCCTCGAGATGCTCGAGGGCAAGCGCTTCGAGTCGGTGGACGCGCTCGATCCCGCCTGATTCGCGGGGGTTTGCGCGGAGGCAGGGCACTATGATGCCCGCATGCGAAGCCTCCTCGCCACCGCCATCGCCGCCCTTGCGTTCGCCGTCGCCCCCCTCGCACACGCCCAGGAGGGCAAGCTCAAGGTCGGCGCCGCGCCGCCGGAGGGCTTCGCCGAGCACCTCGAGTTCGTGAAGGGCGAGCCCGTCACCAGCTTCGCCGAGGACAAGGTCTACGTGGTCGAGTTCTGGGCGACCTGGTGCGCCCCCTGCAAGCGCTCGATCCCGCACCTCACCGAGCTGCAGCGCGACTACGGCTCGAAGGGGCTCCAGATCATCGGCATCAGCGACGAGCCGGTCGACACGGTGAAGAAGTTCGTCACCGAGAAGGGCTCGTCGATGGACTACACGGTGGCGACCCAGAAGAAGGACGACTCGCACATCAGCATGGCGTGGATGAAGGCCGCCGGCCAGAACGGCATCCCGTGCGCGTTCATCCTCAACCGCTCGAAGAAGCTCGTCTTCATAGGCAATCCGCTCGACCCGGCGTTCGACCGTGCGCTGAAGCTGACCCTCGCCAACCGCTACGACCCCGAGCTGATGTCGCGCGTCGAGCCCACCATCTCGGCCGCGCGCGCCTCGGCGAAGCGCCGCAACTACAAGGAGGCCGCGGGCCTCTACGCGAAGGCGATCGCCGAGGGCCCCAGCACGCTGCTCGAGTACAGCTTCGAGTGCTGGCGCATGATGGGCGAGCAGGCGAACGACGACGCGGGCGCCAAGGCGTACATCCGCAAGACCATCGACGACCTGTCGAAGGACCGCTACTCGCTCATCGAGGCGGCGACCTACCTCGCGGCCGACCCGAGCATCAAGAAGCGCGATCTCGACGCGGCCAAGTACGCCGCCGAGAAGCTGAAGGCGATCTCTGGTTCGAGCGAGGATCCCGACTCGCTCGCGGCGCTCGCGGCC
>JAIYBS010000392.1 GCA_027488415.1 Planctomycetaceae bacterium
CACCACCTGGCGTTCGTCGCGAAGAAGCGGGCCAACCTGGGGGCGTGACATGGCGACGGCCGATCACCGCGTCCGCGTCCTCTTCCTCTGCACGGGCAACTCGTGCAGGAGCCAGATGGCCGAGGGGTGGGCCCGGCACCTCTGCGCGGACCGGATCGAGGCGCACTCCGCCGGCACGCATCCGCACGGGCTGAACCCGCTCGCAGTGCGGGCGATGGCGGAGGCCGGCATCGACATCGGTGGGCATGCATCGAAGCGACCCGAGTCGATCGGCGTGTCGTTCGACCTCGTCGTGACGGTCTGCGACTCGGCGCACGAGGCCTGCCCGGTGTTCCCCGGGGCGCGCGTGGTGCACGTCGGGTTCGACGACCCGCCGCGGCTTGCCGCCGGTGCCGCGAGCGACGACGAGGCCATGCCTCACTATCGACGCGTTCGGGACGAGATCCGCGCCTTCGTCGAGCGGCTTCCCGAGACCGCCGGGACGCCGCCGCTCCCCTGACCGACCGATGCACCATGAACGCATCGACCCCGGACATCGCCTGCCCGCCCTGCCGCCCCGCCCGGCTCGGGTTCCTCGACCGCTACCTCACGCTGTGGATCTTCCTCGCGATGGCGCTCGGCGTGCTGCTCGGGCGGCTCGTGCCCGGCATCAAGGACGCCGCCGAGGCCATGACCATCGGCACCACGAACGTGCCGATCGCGATCGGCCTCGTGCTGATGATGTTCCCGCCGCTCGCGAAGGTCCGCTACGAGGAGCTGCCGCAGGTATTCCGCGACCGCAAGGTGCTGGCGCTGTCGCTCGTCCAGAACTGGGTGGTCGGCCCGGTGCTGATGTTCGCGCTCGCGGCCGTGTTCCTGCACGACCGTCCCGAGTACATGCTCGGGATCATCATGGTGGGCCTCGCGCGCTGCATCGCGATGGTCCTCGTGTGGAACGACCTCGCGCGCGGAAGCGCCGAGTACGCGGCCGGGCTCGTTGCCTTCAACAGCATCTTCCAGGTGCTCTTCTTCGGGGCCTACGCCTGGGTGTTCATGACCTGGCTGCCGCCGCTCGTCGGGCTCGAGGGCGCCGCGGTGGACGTGGGCATGGGCGAGATCTTCCGGAGCGTGCTTGTCTACCTGGGCATCCCGTTCTTCGCGGGCATGGCGACGAGGTGGGCGCTGCGGCGCGCGCGCGGCGATGCGTGGTACTCGGAGCGGTTCCTGCCGCGGATCGCGCCGATCACGCTGGTGGCGCTCCTCCTGACGATCGTCGTGATGTTCAGCCTGCAGGGCGACCGGATCGCCTCGGCGCCGCTCGACATCCTGCGGATCGCGGTGCCGCTCGTCATCTACTTCGTGGTGATGTTCTTCGTCTCGTTCCTGATGGCGCGGCGCGTGGGCGCGGAGTACGAGCGCGCCACCACGCTGGCCTTCACCGCGAGCGGGAACAACTTCGAGCTCGCGATCGCGGTCGCGATCTCGGTCTTCGGCATCGGCTCCGGCGAGGCGTTCGCGACGGTGGTGGGCCCGCTCGTCGAGGTGCCGGTGCTGATCCTGCTGGTCGGTGCGGCGCTGCGGATGCGCGGTACGACGGGCAGCCGGGGCTGAATCGTCGGCCGGTTGGCGGGCGGGAGGCAACGAACGGCCGAGGCCGGGTTCGTCACGGGGTCCAGGCCGAGAGCAGCGCGCCGAGGTCGGCACCGCTCACCGATCCGTTGCCGTCAAGGTCGCCGCGGCCCGGGTTTCCCCAGTTCGCGAGCAGGAGCCCGAGGTCCGAGCCATCGATGCGGCCGTTGCCGTCGAGATCGGGCGTCTGGCGCGCCTGCAACTGCACGCCCTCGGACGCGGCCGGCTGGGCCCACACCGCCGACCAGCGCGAACCGTCGCCGGCCAGGTAGAGGAGCAGGAACTCGGTGATCTCGCGCCTCGCGATCGCGAGCTGCGCGGCACGCGAGATCGAGCCGCTGTCGCAGAACAGGATCGACGAGTCGATGAACCCGCAGTGGAAGCCGCCCGTGATCGAGACGAGCTGCGACGGGCCGAGAAGGTTCGCGAACATCGGTCCGTTCGTCGACGGCGGCACGACGGTGTCCTGACTGCCGACGATGATCCGGGTCGCGACGCCGATGCCCGCGCACGCGGCGGTTGAGGACGGATTGGTCTCCGCGGCGGAGAGCGGGACGACCGCACGGATCGAGGGATCGCGGTCCGCCGCGAGCAGCGCGCATCCGCCGCCCATCGAGTGGCCCATCACGCCGCGCCGGTCGATGGCGATGGCGCCGAGCCACGGAGACGTCAGGAGAAATCCCTGTGCGCTCATCCAGTTGAGGCAGCTGACCAGGTCATCCGCGAACGCGGAGTGGCTCGGCGCGATCGACCCCTGCGTCTGCGGGAGGAGGACGACAAACCCCCACGAGGCGAGGTGGCGCGCGGTGCTCGCGTATTGCGCGACCGGAGTGGCGAAGCCGTGCCCGAACGCGATCACGGGATAGGGGCCGTTCGTCACGTCGACCGCCGCCGCCGGCGTGCTCGCCACGGCCGGGTAGTGCGCCGTCGCCAGGAACGTGGAGCCGTCCGCACGCCGCACGGTGACGTCGGTCTGCGAGGCCGTGCGCGGACCGGGCTGCGAAAGATCCTGCGCATGCGCATGGAAGGCGACGGCGAGCGACGCGATCAGCGCGCCGGCAAGCCCGAGTCGAGTTCCGGTCAGGTGTGCCCGCATGACGGGACGATAGCCCGACCGGGCCTCGGGAAGAAATCAACCCTTGCCGAGCCCGCCGTCCTGCGCCATGTAGACCGTCCGCGAGGGGAACGCGAAACCCGATCCGTGCCGGGCGACGATCCGCACGAAATCGGCATTGAGGCGCTGGATCGCGGCACGGTAGGTCGGCATGTCGAGCGTCCGGAACATGCCGCGCACCTCGATGTTCAGGGAACTCTCGCCGAAGCCGATCCAGTGGGCCATGACGGAGGCCGGGTCGACGAGGGGCTCCTCCTTCATGCGCGCCTCGAGATCGGCGACGATCGCGAGCATCGCCTCCGGGCTGGTCTCGTAGCGGACGCCGAGCGTCACCACGTGGCGGAAGCCGTCGCGGGCGCTGAGCTTCTCGATGCGGCTCTGCGCGAGGTCGCCGTTCGCGACGACGAGGACCGTCCGGTCCGCGGTGCGAAGCTGCGTGGACCGCACGCCGATCCGCTCGACCGTCGCGATCTTGCCGTCGATCATGCAGGTCTCGCCGACGTTCAGGACCTGGTCGGCGACCACCGACGCGCCGCCGAAGAGGTTCGAGAGCGTCTGCTGCGACGCGAGCGCGATCGCGGCGGTGCCGATGCCGAGGCCCGCGATCACGGTCGAGAGGTCGAGCCCGAAGATCTGCAGCGCGGCCGCCATGCCGAGGAGCCAGACGATGCCGATCGCCACCGCGCGCCCGACGCGGACGAAGGCCGCCCCGTCGGCGACGCCGCGGCGCGCCATCTGCCGCTCGACGGCCAGCGAGATCACCCGGAGCCAGCGGACGACGATCCAGGCGATCACGAACACCAGCGCGGCGCGGGAGCCGAGCGACAGGTTCTCGCGCGCGGGGGCGCTGAGGACGAGGAGCGGCTGCGCGAGGCGCATGCCGAGCACCGAGAGCAGGAAGATCATCGGCGTGAGCACCGTGATCAGCGGCTGCACCGCCGGCCCGAGGAAGCGAAGCATCCCGTGGCGCAGGAGCCACGTGATCGCCCACCCGACCAGCAGGCCGGTGGCGGCGATCGCGAGGAGCCCGCCCCACTGCCACAGCTCGATCTCCGCGATCCGGACGTTCACCAGGAACTCGGGGAGCGCCGAGACCCACCACACGTCGATCGCGCGGGCCATGTCGGGAACGCCCTGCACGGTGTTGGCCGCGAAGATCCAGCGATCATCGACGCGGATCATCTCGACCTCGAGCACGGTCTCCGGCGTGTCCACCACGCCGACCGTGACTCGGGTCGGCGCGCCCGGCGCATTCGCGGCGGTTCCCGGAAGGCTCGGGAAGTCGAGCCAGAGCCGGTGGTCGAGGATGCTCTTCAGCGACCGCGCAATGCGCGTCGCGGGCACGCCCTCGGGCCAGCCGGCGGCGGGCTTCTCGAGCATGTCCGCCGCGTCGACCCAGTCACCGTCGCGCGAGAGCACGATGAAGGTGAACGCGGCGTTCCTCGGCGTATCGCTGCCGCGGGCGACGGCCTCGTCGTCGGGGATCGGGAGCAGTTCGTCCGCAGCCGACGGTTCCGATGGCTCCTCGTCCTGCGCGACGCAGGCGTGCGCGGCAGGCGCGAGCGCCTGCGCGGGGCGCGTGGCGGAGAGGAGCGCAAGGGCGAACGCCGCGACGGCAAGAGAACGGATCCAGGGCATGGAGGCGATGTTCCCACGCCCCGCCTTGCGTGTCCACCCCGCGCACGCCGCGGGTCACGCCTCGCGGCGGCACCGACGCGACGCCAGCCCCGCGACGAGGGCGAAGCCGATCGCGCCCGGGCCGGGCACCGCGCCCCAGACCTGCACCTCCGAGAGCGAGTACGAGCTGTCCCCGCCGATCGCGGCGATGCGGATCGCGTCGGTCACCACCGAGGACGGGAAGAAGAAGACCTCGCCGTCGTTCGTCGCGTTCGGCCGGGTCCGCATGCCTGCGCCGCCGACGGCACCGATCGTCCACAGCTCGAGGAACGTCCCCGTGCCAAGGTCGCGGTACCACATGCGGTAGGTGTCGTTGTTGTCCGCCTGCACGACCGCGCCCGCGACCTCGACCGGGCCGCCGAGCCCGATCTCCAGCATGGTGGAGGTGCCGCTCCACCACACCGTGCCGTTCTGCCACTGGGTGCCCGCCGGACGGAAGATGCCGTCCGTGAGCGTCGAGAGCGCCGCACCGGACGGACTGCCGGAGACCAGCGACACGGGCGCCCCCAATGCGAGGTTCGTCACCGTCCCGGCAAGGGCGTGCGCGGTGACGAGGGACGCGGGGACGACGACGCAGGCGATGAATGGCTTGATCATGTGTTTCCTCTTCCTCGCGGCCCACGAGCGGGGCCGACGTCGGAAAGGTATTGCTCGCGCGGCAGCGGGTCTGCAGGGATCGCTCCGCGCATTGGCGCGACGCGGCGTGATTCGGCCGCGGAACCGCATGCGGTAGATTTCCGCGACCGTGCTCTCCTCCGCCAGACGACTCGTCCCAGGCATCCTGCTGATCGCCGCCGCTTCGGCCGCGGTGGTGCTGACGGACCGCTCGGGCGCGAAGAGCGACGTGCCGACGGTCTCGGTCGTGACCTACAGCAGGACGAGCGTCTTCGAGGACGCCTACGCGGGTTTCGTCGCGGAGATGAAGTCGCTCGGATACGAGGACGGCACGACGATGCGGCTCGTGCTCCGCGACGCGCAGCTCGATATCGGCACGCTGAACACGATCGTCGCGACGATCGCCGAGGAGCGCCCGACGGTCGTCGTCCCGATGACCACGATGGCGCTCCAGGCGACAATCCGCCGCATCAAGGACCGACCGGTGGTGTTCACGCTCATCGCCTCCGGCGTCGCGGCCGGCGCGGGCAAGAGCGCGACCGAGCACCTGCCGAACGTGACCGGCAACGAGGTGCAGGGCGACTGGGACGGCATGGTGCGCGCGCTGCGCGCCGCCGTCCCCGGCGTCCGCAAGGTCGGGACACTGTTCGCCCCCGGCGAGGCCAACAGCGTCTTCAACCGCGACGAGTGGCGGGCACGGCTCGCGAAGGAGGGCATCGAGCTCGTCTCCGCGCCGGCCGATCGGCCGACCGAGATCCCGGAGGCGGCCGATGCGCTCGTCGCACAGGGCGTCCAGGCGATCACGCAGATCTCGGATGTCTCGAGCAGCAGCGGCTTCACGTCGATCGTCCGAAGCGCCGACCGTGCCGCGGTGCCGGTCTTCGGCTTCGCCACCTCCGCGGTGCGCGACGGCGCCACGCTCGCGCTCGCGAGGGACTTCACGCAGACGGGCGTCGACGGCGCCCGGCTCGTCGCCCGCGTGCTCCGGGGCGAGGATCCGGCGACGATGCCCTTCACCGAGACGACGAAGACGGTGACCGTCGTGAACCCGGAGCGCCTGCGGCGATTCGGCATCGCGCTGCCGCCTGCCATCCTCGAGGGCGCGACCGAGCTTCGCGAGGCGGCGCGTCCATGAAGGCGGTGCTGACGGACTTCCCGGAGCTCGTGCACGTGGCATTCCACGGCCGCCTCGACGCGGCATGGTCGGAATCCGCGTCGCAGGAGCTCGAGGCGGCCATCCGGCTCGGG